>JAJXWE010000002.1 GCA_021781775.1 Pseudomonadota bacterium
CGATACGCTGCACCGGCGCGTCAGGAGAGAAAAGCCGTGATGCGTCACCTCTTGCCGTCGCCGCTCTCGGTAGCGCCGTTGTCGTTCAGCGTGGCGGCGCGCTCCACGCAGGGTGCGCTGGTAGCGGGCACCGGCGCGGCGCACAGACTCCCGGCGAGCGAACTCGGCGCACTCCCCGGGGCAGTACAGGTTCCCGCAATCGCATTGCGCGCAGATGCACACCTGCATCCCGCAGCGGCGACAATGGTAGAGCCGGTAGGTTGCCGGCTCCTCGAGCGGCCCCAAGACCCCCTCCCCGACGGCACTGGACAGCGCCGCGGCGGCGAGGCATAAAGGGCTGGCAAAGCTGCCTCCGACGGCGCTGCGCACCGAGGGCCCGGGGTCTGACGCCAATCAAAACGCCCGGGCCTTCGTCTATGTGCGTCTCGTACCCTCAGCATAGCCGAAGCAGACAAAACCGCACCCAGGGCGCAGGTGCGCACACCCCCAGCCATCCCATCACAGTGGTAGATCTCTGCCCGGCCTGAACGGCCGGTCAGACCGCGCCGCCGCTGCGCGGCGACGCGCCGAAGAACAACGTAGACAGTGGAACTCGGACGAAGACGCCGGCGGCGGACCGAGCGCCCGCACTCGTCTCAAAACCGCGCCCAATCCCCAGAATCAGGCGGTTCCTGGTCACCGTTCACAGGAGCCACCTCGAGAAACTCTGCCTGGTCGGAGGCGGCGTCGGCCGCGATCACTTGAGCGACTTCACCACCAATCTCATCAAGGGTTTCCTGCTCGACTACACGCAGACTTTCGCGCGGCAGCATGTCCGGGCAGAGTTTCGAAAGACCTTCACGGTCGAGAAGGTGCGGTTCGACTATGACCGCCGGCGCTGGCAGCGGGCAGATTACGAGTTACCCGTCTTCCTCGGCGATTTCGTGCTGCTGACCCCGAAAGAAATCCTCACCAAGGACGAGGCCTGGATCAACCGCCCCGACCTGCTCGACCGGTTCACCGAAATCTGCGCGGCTGTACCGGACTCCCAGCTCCGGGGCCAGATCAACGATTACTTCCTGCGGCGCCTGTCGGAGGAGCCGACCGAAAAGGAGCGGCGGGAGGCCGCCGCGCGCACCGCCGAGCGGTATCCGGCCATGCTCGATTACTACATCAAGGACAAGGAAGACACGGGCGAGGAGGCTCACAAGGTCAGCAGCCTGAAGGTCCGCGAAACCGAGGTTCAGTTCGGCGAGAACGTGCGCCGGTTTGTGGACGACAAGCTGCTCGGCACGGCGTTTTACAGGGAGGAGCCGGACAGTTTCGACGAAAGCCTGCGCCGAGTGCACTATCTGCGCCAGGTGATCGAGGACCAGGACGGTTGGCGCATCTTCTATATCGACGGTCAGCCGCTGCGGCGCGAGGCCGATGTCCAGATTATGTACCGGTTGTGCTGGTATGCCACGGCCTACGACGTGAATCGCGAGCCCAACAACGGCCGCGGGCCGGTGGACTTTAAGATCTCATTGGGCGCGGCCGACAAGTCGCTGGTCGAGTTTAAGCTCGCGAGCAACGGCAAGCTCAAACAGAACCTCAAGCACCAGGTCGAGATTTACGCGAAGGCCAATGCCACCAAGAAGACCATCAAGTGCATCGTGTACTTCACAGAGACCGAGCTGCACAAAGTGCAGCAGATTCTGGTCGATCTCAAACTCAGCGATCGGCCCGACATCGTGCTGATCGACGCGCGGGTGGACAACAAGATCTCCGCGTCAAACTTTTCTACGCCTCCGGCATAAGCATCAGCATTTCCCGCTCAATCAGACCGCGAAAGTGAGCCGTGATGCTCGCCGCGAGCGGGCGGTGCCGGGCCAGAAGTCCGAGTTCGATGTTGCGATCGAGCGCCGCTTCGGTGAGGTTTGCGGAGGTGACGAATACCGCTTCTTCATCGGCGATCACCGTCTTGGCATGCAGAACGCCGCCAGGCCCCTCGAGATCGAGAGACCGGGGATCGAAATAGACCCTCGGATGTGACGTGCCCGGCCACTCGACCGACCAGAATCGATCCGCAAAGCGCCGGACCAGCTGATCCATATTGGACGTATCCCCGGCCTTGCGCTGTAGATTGAGAAGCAGCGTGACCCGCAACCCCGGCACGGCGTCCATCCGCCGCGCCAAAGTCTCGAAAGCCCGGGGTCCGTCGAAGAACGCGTAGGTGCTGATCCAGAGCGAATGCCGCGCAAATCCAATCAATTCCTCGTACACGCGCCGGGTCGAGCGCGCAGCGACGCCCGGAACCTCGGGCCCCGACCAGACGAGGTCCACCCGCGGTGCGCGCGACTCTACCGCCCCGAGGCTCCGTATCCACGCGCCGGTCGCAGGACCCGAGAGCGCAAAAGCCGTAAGTCCGGCAAGCGCCTTTCCGGCACGCTCGGCCGATTCAGCGCTCCCCAGCACCGACTGCAGCGCCGTGACGGACGGCGACGTCGGCAGCAACCCGCTCTCGAGTGCACCGGCCAAGCGCTCACGAACATGCGGCGGCAGTTCGAGCAGCGCGTCGATCACTCGATTCCTCGAAAGAATGCGGCATCGGGCATCCCGAGCACCGGAACGACCAGCGCTCGATCGAGATAGTCATTGCGCATCTCGCAGGAGGTCTCGGCGACGAGCGCACAGCCGTGGCAGGCGGCACCGTGCAGCCAGCGTCCCTCCATGCTGCTGCCAGGGGCATGCTGGGCGCAGACCGGATCATTGGAACAGAGCGCGGCCATGCGAAGCGCCTGCGCGAGATGATCCTCGAAGTAGCGCCCCTGCTGCACGAGTCCACCCAACGTCCCCTCGGCATCGGAACTCGCCGTGTAGAGGAGAATCCCGTACCGGTGATCTTTCGGATCGACATAAATCCGTTCGCGGAGCGAACTCGCCGGATACCCACACCGCAGCGAGAGGGACTGGATCAGCAGGTGGGAAAGCGTGTGCAGCAGGATGTAGGGGCCACCTGGGAACAACCGCGTGCTTTTCCGCTCAGCGGCCCATCGCTCGTGTCCCTGTGCGAGTCCTTCCAGGCGTTTGCGTACGTCGGACTGCCCTAGCCAAGCGGCAACGGCATCCGCCTTGAACTGCACGAAGACCCCCTCACCGCGGTTCTCGGCCGCCGGGAACCACGCCGGCTCGATCGCAATCTGTGCCCGCTCGACGTCGGTTTCGTATTCGCCGTTAATGTCGGGCATCACCGCCTCGAGGCGGGTGAACCCGACGAGCGCCAGGACTTCGCGCAAGCGGTGCAATTGAGTGACCGCCTCGATTCCGTCCGAGCAGGCTCTACGGCGCCAGATCCGCTCGGGTAGCCGGCGCGCATGGAAATTCGGGTCGATGGGCACATCGTCACCGAAGCCGTCGGGAGCCGCGAGGAGCGCCTCGAGCTCGACGAGCTTGACCGGACGGTCCTCCGCCGCGCCGTGCTTCTTGGGCTGAATGGCCTCGAGGACCTCCTCATCCGTGAAGGCCGCGAGTACTGCGGCGATCTTGGGCTTTTTCTTGAGCAACTTGAGTTCCGCAGCGCTCTCGACGATCTGCAGGTCATCCCAGAGCTCGGTGATCACGGCATCGATGGCGCTGCCGCGATCAGGCAGCGAGAGTGCGCTCACGACCTGCGGGAAATAGGCATTGGATGCTGTGCGCACGAGCAACCGGCTCGGTTGATTGCAGTCCTCGTTCGTATTTCGTCCGAGCCAGGGACGCGCTCCGCGGCAGGTCCCGAGCGGATTGATCTCGATCTGGGTCGCCTCGTAGAGGCTCCTCTGCCGGCCGCACTCGCACCGCACCACGAGGTCCGCCAGGTCGCCGCTGGTGCCGCGCTCATCGAGCCAGAGCTGACGGAGACAGGGGTGGGCCGTTCCCTGGGCTCCGTGCACGAAGTAGCGCCAGTCGATATCGTCCACGTGTCCCCGCGGACAGGCTCGCACGAAGCGCGTCGCAACGACGGCGCGACCGTCAAAACGGCCCTTCTCATCGAGTGACTTGCGGTGCACGAGCCGGCGGGAGCGCTGCCGGTCCTGTCCACCGCCCTCGTCCTGCACAATGAACCATTCCGGAAAGCGCCACGCGCCGATCCCCCGAGCCGGCTGACTCGGATCGCTGGACTCGGCCGGCGGAGCATAGAGCTTAGGTGTCCGCACACCGGTCATGAGCGCAAGCTTTTGCGAGAGTCGCGGCTCGAGAATCTCCTCAAGATCGTGCGGCTTGGGCCAGGTATCCAGGCCGCCCACGATCGCCGAGTGCTTGGGCAGGTCGATGAGCGCGCCCGGTCCATACGTCGTGATCACCTGGCCGCGCCGCAGCTGGCCGTGCGCCTTGCGACTCATTCGGCTTCCTCCACATCCATCCCCGCGAGGTCCTTGAGGTAGAGATTGACCTCGGGTTCGACATCGCGCAACGAGCGGTTGACCCGGAATTTCCGGTGGATCGGAGACTCGAAGGTCGTATCCAGCATCTCCCGTAACAGAGGCTTGGGATTGGGGAGTTCGTACTTCTGGTACTGAAGCGCCGTGCCGGTCGCACGGTAGTCCTCCCAGATGGTCTGCCAGGCATCGAGCAGATCAACGATGCGGTTCTGCACGCTGCGCAGGCGCTCCTCGCGCTCGGCCTCATCCGAGAGCGGTTGCGCCCGCACCCGGGCCAGAAAGGTCTCGAGGAGCCGGCGCTCGAGGTCTGCGCGCACCGTATCGACTTGCTCGGCGCCTCGTGGGGGCGTCAGGATCGGCTCGGCGTGACGGGCAAAGGAGACCAGGGCGCCGGCAAAGCCGCGATCGAGCGCCCGCGCGGAGAACGGTGTCACGCTGCCCGCCTCGACGGATCGGTAGAACGTCTCGTGATAGTGGCGGAAGCGCTCGTAATGCGAGCGGTCGCGCGGCTTGTGGATGTTGAGCAGCGTGACGACGAGCCCAGGGCGCCGGTCATCCCGACCGACGCGGCTCGTCGCCTGAATATACTCGGCATGCGTCTTCGGCTGCCCGAGCACCACCATGAGACCGAGCCGCGGGATGTCGAGGCCGACCGAGATCATGTTGGTCGCGATCGCGCAATCGACGCGCTGGTCGATGTCGTGATAGGGCACCTCGAGACGGCGCCGGGCTTCGGCGACCTTGTCGGTGGAGACCCGCGAGGTGAGCTCGAGGACCTCGGAGAACGTCTTGCGGTCCTGGAACAGCCCGGTGGCCTCCCCGATGCGCTTGCGCGCCCCATAGGCCTTGAGGGTGTTCTGGACCTCCTCCTCGAGGATCCGGCGGGCGCTCCCTAGCTCGCGCAGCGCATTGAAGTAGCCGAGCACCGTCATGTAAGGATCGGCGGGATTCGTCAGGTTCTTGTGCCCGCCGGCATCCCGGTAGGAGCGCTCCGCGGCTCCCATGAGCGCGAGCACCGCCCGGCGCATCACGACCTTCGGATTGCGACCCTGGGCCGCGATTCCGAGATAAAGGCGCGGGGGCACCTCCGTCGCCGGCCGAATGCGCGCGAAAAACGAGTCGCGCCGATCGGGGCCCGGCGGCGGGAAGATCTGCGTGATCGATCGGGCAAAGAGCGCTTGGATCTGATCCTGCGCGCGGCGCACCGTCGCGGTCGAGGCGACGATCTTGGGCCGAATGGCGCGGCCTTCGAGCGCGCGCAGGGCGAGCGCTTCGATCGCGGTCTCATAGAGGCCGGCCATGGTGCCGAGCGGCCCTGAGATCAGGTGCAGCTCGTCCTGGATCACGAGGTCCGGGGGCGGCAGCGGGGCCGACAGAGGCTTGCCCTGGCTGGGATCAGCCGCGCCATAGAAACCATGGGCATCATATCGCTGGGCCCCGCCGAGGATCACGCCGGACTCCCCGACCCAGGGGAGGGAAGCGAACTTGTCGACCGTTGCAATCAGGAACGCCGGCAGCCGCCGGTAGAGTGGCTCATCCACCGCGACGATCGGGAGGGCCCGATCCCGCGTAAAGTCGCACTCGAAATTCGCGCACACGATGCGCAGGTCGCGGGGCTGATCGCTGTTCGGCAGCAGAGAAAACGAATTCACCCCAAAGCGCGTCCCGCACCAGGGACAGTTCTCGAGCGGAATCGGCACGGGCTTACCCTTGGGATCGGCGGCAAACTGGCGCACCTTGGCCCGTGCGCTGTCGGAGCGGCTGTCGCCCTTGCGGCCGAGCACGTTCGGTGTGGCCGCCTTGCCGACCCAGAGCCCGATCTCGAACGGCCAGGCGCCAAAGCGAGCAGCGTTCGCCTCGCGCTCGAGCTCGAGCGCGCAGATGAGTCCGGCTGCACGTCCCAGCTGGTCGAGAGTGAGCAGCCGCAGCGTGTAGCGCATGATCACGCTCACCCCGGCGCCCGCCCGGCCCTGATCCTCTGGATGGCGCAATCGGCGCAGCACCATGGCGAAGGCGGCAAGGCCGAGATACGCCTCGGTCTTGCCGCCGCCGGTGGGGAAGAAGAGAAGGTCCACCGTCTCCCGGTGAGGATCCGTCGGGTCGATGAGCCCGGCGAGGTTGAGGAGGAGAAAGGCGAGCTGGAAGACCCGCCACCGGGGCTGCGCCTCGAGCTTGAGCCTTCGGCGCAACGCGCGTGCGACTGCGCGGTTGGCCACCCGAAACGCATCGAGCGCATCGGCATCGGCCGCCAGCGCCGCGATCCCCCGATCCATCCGGCTCGCGGCGACCCCGGCCAGTCGAAGCAACTCGGTAGCGGTTTCGCGATGGCGCTCGGGCAGCGATTTCGTGCGCTCGCGCTCGTGCTCGATCCATGTGCGGTAGTGATGCACGAGCGGTGCGAGTGCGGCCGTCAACGCCGCGCCGTCGGTGATCGCACCCAGGGCATCGAGCGAGAGCTCAACATCGGGCACATTGACGGTCTCGGTCTTCTCCACCGCCGCCACTGGCAGCCAGGCCGTGCGCAGCACCCGGCAGGCGCCCTCCGATATGTCCCACTCGACCGACACCCCGTGGCCGGTCGCGAATTCCGGGGTATCCGCGTAGTGCAGGTCCGCGACCCGCTCGTCCCACTCCGCGGCGAGCGCTCCGCGCAGATCCGGCCGCGGCACAAATGGCGGGTCGCTGCGCACCTCGATTTCCGCTTGAAAGGCATAGGCGCAATCGGGATGGCTCTCATCCGGTG
This sequence comes from Pseudomonadota bacterium, assembly GCA_021781775.1. GTDB lineage: Bacteria > Pseudomonadota > Gammaproteobacteria > Steroidobacterales > Steroidobacteraceae > 13-2-20CM-66-19. The sequence continues at coordinate 7,126 of JAJXWE010000002.1, forward strand.
TGCGGCGGTTGACGAGAAAGATCGACACTGAGCGGCTGCCGGCGGGCAACCGAGAGGCGAGCTCGTCGGAGGTCACCGGTCGCTCGAGCACCTGTAGCTCGAGTCCCCCCGAATCCGCCACCTTGAGTGGGCGCGGATCCGCGGCGCTCATGAGCACCACCGCAACATGCGCCGCGCGCGCGATGCGCTGCCAGACGGGCACCGTCTTGCCGTCCTCGCCCGGAATCTCCTGCGGTATGTAGTCGCCCCAGCGCACCGTGACCGCAAGCTCGCGGGCCTCTTTCGGAACGAGAAAGCTCAACCCCATCGACGAAGGGAAATAGCCCTTCTTCGCTGCTTTGCGCTCCTCGTTCGACTCCTCCGGCAGCCCCGCCGAATCCGGCACCAGATCGAAGTCCTCGTTCTCATCCGCATCGGCGCCCTTCTCCGGCGCTGTGCCCGTGGGAATCAGAAATCCCGTCAGATACCAGTTCGACGGCCGCACCCATCCCGGCAAGCGCTCTGCCGCAAGTGCGTGCGCATCCCGCGGCCCCACCAGATCGAGTCTCAGGGCTTCGATCAGTCGGTCACGAACCTCAAGAGAACTTGTCATGAGAAAAGGTCCTTGATATCGGGCGCAGCCACCCTTTTCTTCGTTCCCCGTTTACCGCGCTTGGCGCCGGTCTCACCGGCGAGCACTTGCGCCCGCGCACGCTCGGCATTCAACTCGAGGAGACGCGCAAGCACCTCCTCCTGCACCTCGTCCGGCCAGCGATACCGATAGGGCTTTTTCTTGTCGCCCCACTCCTCTTCGTCGATCTCGTAGTCGAGGAGAAATTCGCATCGTGTCGGGATGTCGGTCCAGCCATAGGCATCGAGTACCGCGCGATCCATCGCGGCGTGAAGCTCCCGCAGCTTATGGATGGCGGGACTGCTCTCATGAGGATCGTGGAACCGATTGTAAATTTCAGTAATACCTTGATTATTTTTTACCATGAGCGCGGCCCGAAACTCGTAATAACTTTTACCGACACTCTGACAGATCGGATGAATCTCCCACTGGTCCACGAAAGGAAATGGCTCAAAGCACGAAGTAGGGGTATACGCGAGACTATCCCCAAGAGTTGACATGAAAAACCGAGCCCATACCTCGTGTACTCGCGATTGGAGAACCGCGAAAGCTGCGTAGGTGTTCGATGCAATAATCGAAAGATTGCTAGAATAGACAAGCCCGCTAGGCAAAAAGGCAAACGCGAAATGAGCCGCCCCCTGAGAACCGGCAACAAGAACGCGCTCCAACTGCGCTATTGCGGAATAAAGGCCAGGTTGCCTTTCGCCGAACTGCCACCAGCGTTCGCGGCGTATCGTCCGGTTTTGGGTCATTCGCTCTGGACGCACCTTACGATCAACTATAGTCATAAGATCTGGCCATCGCCGCCTACACTCATCTTCGCCCAGGTCCGCAAAATTGATGACGTAACGATGATTGGCGTGGGTCGGACTATTCGCGACCTCCGCATAACCTATAAATGGAAAAATGACTTCGCTATTTTGTGGGTTTTTATCAATCAACCTCTGCATCTCAGATTTCGGGGTAGCGACACCTTTCGTGTCGGTGTCGTCGAATGTAAAACCCATGCCCAAGATGGCGCTGCCTTGGAAGGTCTTACCAACATTCATAGTCAGACGCGACGGATTTTCATCGCCGCCACGATGAAAGAGAAATGCAGTGATATGATCAACTTTGCGATCATCGAGCCACTTCGTGGACGGATAATGCCCTTTAAATATGTGCACGATGCTCACAATGACGGCTGCTTGGCCAGGCCACGTCAACCGTCTGCGCACAAAATAGGCCTCGCCGCAATGGCCACAGATCCATCGCAGACCTGTGGCGCGAGTTTCACCTTCACGAATCGTTTTTGTGGCAATAAGTCCCAAGGCGCCCTCGGTCCGTAACAAATTGAAGGCACGCCGAAAGAAATGAGCGACGAGGTCGGAATTACCGTGGCTCTCCTCATGTAGTTGTTTAAGCCAGTCGACATAGCCAACCGGATTAGACGCCACAACGGAGTTCTTTCCCGCAAACGGCGGATTCCCGACGAACGCATCGAACCCCGGCCGCTCGCGATCGAACACCTCCGGAAACTCGATCTCCCAATGAAACGGCGCGAGCGGCGGATCCGCATGGCGCCGCTCCGCGAGCATTTTCTTGAGGTTCTCCGTTTCCTGGCGCTCGATCGCACCGACGTACTCGAGGCGTTTGCGCTCGCGCTCTCGGGGTTTTTCGGCATCGAAGAACGCCGCGACCGCCAAGTCCCCAAAAAGCCGGACCTGCTCGAGCTCACTCTGTACCTCCTCCCAGAGCGCTCGCCGTCGCTCATCCGGTACCGTCTCATCGGCATCCCGGATCTGCTGCCGGAGCATCACGACCCGAGCGACGTGCGCTCGTAACTTTTGCAGAGAAATGTCGTACGTTTGTCTTGTGTCGCCACCGAAGCTTTCGACTTGCTGACGTGAGAGTCCGACGAGCGAATCCCCATGCCGCAAGGCATGATCGATGAACGTGAGCGGATGGTCTTTGGCAAGGGTCGCGAGCCACAGCGACATCTTCGCCAGGTCCACCGCCACGGGATTCCGATCGACCCCGTAGAGACAGCGCTGCGCGATGATGCGCTGGGCGTAGATGACCTCGTTCTCATCGGGCGGGATCGGCGGCATCTCGCCATGCGCGCGCCAGGCCGCGAGCAACGCATCGCCGAGATACCGACAGGCCTCGACGAGAAAGGCTCCCGAGCCCATCGCCGGATCGCAGACCTTGAGCTCGAGAATCGCCTCGGGCCGCGGCGGCGTGCCATCTGCACCACGCAGCCGCTCGAGGATAGGATCGAGCGTCGTGTGCACGATGGGCGCCGTCAGCTCGCGCGGCGTGTAGTGCGAGCCCGAGCGCCGGCGCGCCTCGCTCGGCTGCAGCACCACGGCGCCCGGCGGCACGAGATCCGGCGTCGCGTCACGGTCAATGACGGGATGCAACGCGGCGTGAAGCGCATCGAGGGTGGTCGCATCGCAGACAGCGCTCTTCATGCGATCGGTCAGCTTGCGCTCGGTCCGCTCTTGAATAATCTTCGCCCGCGCGCTGCCCTCGGCCGCGAGGAGAGCGTCGAGATCAAGTGCCGTCGGGGCACCCTGCTTCTTCGCCGATTTGATCGCCACCGAGCGGCCCGTCGCGGTCTCGAGCCGAAATCCCATCATCGTCTCGTACACCGAGCCGATCTGCTCGACATCGAGCGCGCGGTAGGAAATCCGCTCCCCTTCGAGTACGCGCAGCTTCTCGAGCGCGCGGAAGATCGTGCCGTCCGGTACGAGCGGCGGCTCGATGCGTGCGTGATCGCGCGCTGCACCCGCACGGCGTCCCTCGAGGAACGGATAGCGATCCGGGTCGAAGAGCACCCCGTGCCGGGGCGGCAGCCGGAGATCCTCGGCCTGCGCCCCGTCATGCACCATCCGAAAGAGCGCGATGAGCTGCGCCCAGGCGCCGTAGCGCTGATCCATCGTGTCGGGATAGAGCGCGGCATCCTCCCGCAGCCGCTCGTGCAGGCCTGCGAGGGAGTAATAGCGCAGGAAGGTCTCATTCTGGGGCAGGAGGTCCCGCTCCTCGGCATAGAGCAGGAACACCAGGCGCAGGATCACCGTGAGGAGCGCCCGATAGACCTCATCCGGATCCCCGGCGAGCACCTGCCCAAGCAGTCCTCCCTTGGTCGCATCGTCGGCCGCCTGAAAACCCCGCAGCAATTCATAGAGCGCATGCAGCACCTGCTCGGCGAGCTGCTCGGAGACTTCGTTCTGGAACTTGCGGCTGTCGGCAAGGAGCGCCGCGAGGCGCTGCGCGCGGGGGAGCGAGAGCAACCGGGATTCCGCGAGCAGGAGGCGCAGCGCCGTCGAGATCGGCCGGCCGGCCGTCTGCACCATGTCGGCGACGCGAAAATCGAGCCAGCCAGAGGACTCCCGCCGGGGGGCGGAGATGAGCCGCAAGGCTTCGCCGTTGACGAGAAGCCCCGCCGGCACTCCCGTCTGGCGCAGCAGCCGCTCCATGCGCGAGTGCGGCGAGAGCTCGAGCCGCCCGCCCGTCTCGCGGTCGAAGTCCTGTCCGGCCGAAATAACCTGCACGAGGAGCTGCCAGGGCGGTGCACCGTTTTGCGGCTCGAGTTCCCGGACGGCATAGTCGGGCCGCAGCGTCACGCTCGCCTCCGGGATCGTCACCTCCAATTCCGGCGGGATGGGCGCCTCGGGCGTGCCGGCATATCCCGTCGGTGTAAACCGCCACTCGAGCACCTGCGCAGCGAACTCTCGAAAATCTCGGATTCTCGGCTCAATCTCCGCGCTCTTCGCCCCGTAGACTGCAGCAGTCTCGCGCACGGCGTTCGCATCACCCGCAAGACACGCGCGCAGTCGCTGCTGACCTTCCGTATCGCGTTGCTCGAGGATCGCCCCCGCGCGTACCAACGCCGGCGCGGAGACGACGAGTCCCGTCGGCCGGACAAAGCCCAGCCATTCGAGATGCGCCAGAACGTGCGGATCGATTCTCGCCATGGGCTCAGTTGCTCTGCGGCCAGAGATACACCAGACCCACCGGCTCGATGCGCGTCGCTTTCACCGCGTAGAACTGCCGGATCCGCTCGGGCTCGGCCGCAAGATCCCGCTCGAACTGCTCGAGACGGCGCTGCCAGGCGCGCACGTCGGCGTCGAGTTGCCGCTTTTCCTCATCACTGAAGCCGAGAGTGAGTTGCTCGAACGGCTTGCGCGTCGCCTGCTCCAGGTGTTCCTGTACGCGCGCCCGTTGACGCTCGAGCGTCTCGCGCAGATCGCGCGCCTCGCGCTCCCCACGCTCGCGGAGCTTTTCTTCGGCCGCCGCCGCCCATTCCCGCGCACGCGGCTCGAGGCGCGGCAGCAGGTCCCCGATGTCCCGCGCCGCCGTGGCGAGCAACCGCGCTCGGACCGGCTCGGCCGGCTCCCGCCGCTCGCGCCCCGCCAGGCTCTCCTCCAGGAGCTCCAGCGTTCTCGCCTCCGCCTCGCGCGCATAGGGCTCGAGCGGCCCCTTGCGCTGCGAGGGCTCGACCCAGCGGGCGGTGACCGGCACGATCTCCTCGTGCAGCCGCTCGGCCCCCCGGCCATAGAGCGCGAGTCGCCCGAGCAGAATGATCCGCGGGATGGCATCCCGGCTCTGCGCGAGACATGCGCGCGAGAGATCGTGGTAGACAAACCCTTGAGCACGAAAGCGCGCGAGCAGCCGCTGCGCGACCCGCTGCTCGAGATGCAGGTGCACGGTGTCCTCGGTGAGCACGCCGGCGTCTTCGAAAATCACCGGCCGGATCGGCGCCTCGCGGCGCCATTCGGCGAGCGACTGATCGGACTTGCGCGGCATGCGCAGACTATCGAGGGTCGCGGTCCAGCTCGCGTCCATGTGGGCCCGCCGATCGAGCGGCGGGAACGCATAGGCCCTCTGGCCGTGCTCATCGGTGATCTCCGTGAGCGGCGCTGCGCCCAGGATCTCGAGCGCACACGAAAGGGCCTCGCGAAACGGGGGCACATGAAAGTGCGTGGCCTGCCGAGATCGATCGAGCAACTCCCGGCAGCGCTCGATCTGCGCTTCGAGCGCATTGCGTCGCTCGCGCGCCGACTCGAGCTCCTCTTCGGTCAGCCGCTTGCGCTCGGCATCGAGATCGGCCACCTCGATCTCCCGGGCGAGCCGCTCGGCATCCCGATGCCGGATGCCTTGGCCGAGCCGCCGCTCGATGTCGTCGTCGATCACCTGCGAGAGACTGCCGAGCTCGCGCTTGATGGTCTCGGTCTTGCGCACCAGAACATCGAGCACGCGATCCTCGGCGCGCTGTGGCAGCACGAAATAATGACAGCGGACGACGGGCGCGGGCTGGAGCTTCCGATCGATGCGGCCGTTGCGCTGCTCGATCCGGCCCGGGTTCCAGGGCAGGTCGAAGTGAAAGAGATCCGCGCAGTGCGCCTGGAAATTCAAGCCCTCCCGCGCGGCATCGGTGGCGAGCAGAATACGCAGCGGATCCTTCGCCGGGTCGGTGTTGAAGCGGCGCTGGATCTCCTTGCGCCGCGCACTGCTCGTGAGCCCATCGATCACCTCGATGCGCTCATCAGCCCGCGTCGTCCCCGTGATGGCGTACTCCAGCATCTCTTTCAGGTAGCGCTTGGTGCCCTCGCGGTTCTCGGTAAAAATGAGCACGCGGCGATTGAGCCACTCGGGTGTGCTCGTGGCGCGCTCGCCGAACGGTGGCAGTCCGGGACACAGGTGCGCGCGGATCCAATCGATGAGATAGCGGACCTTGGCATCGGGCACACTGCGGTATTCCTCCGCAAGTGTCTGCATGCGCTCGAGCAGCGCCTGCTCGCGGTTCCAGAACCTCACCGAGGTCTCATCCCGTGTCGCATCTTGCTCTGCGGCGACGGTGGCACGTTCGACTTCGGTCGCTTCCTCCCGCTCTGCCGCATCGCCGGAGAGTTCGCTACGCTCATCGTCGGCATCGGGCGCGCGCGTGAAGAGGGTCCAGGCGTCGGTGATCGCGGCCCCTGCGGTGGGGGCATGCCCCCTCTCCCACTGCCGCTGTGCGGTCGCCCGGTGGATCTTGAGACTCCGTGCAAACGCCTCGATCGACGAGAGAAGTCGCTGCTGCAGCCCGACGACGAGTAGCCCCGCTGCGGTCTGCGCACGGCGCGAACTTTGCGCGAAGCGCTCCTCGCGCACCGCGCGATACTCGTCGAGGAGGCGTGACAGGACGAGTTCGGGTGCGTCCTCCGGCAGGCCCTCGATCGGGATGCGCAGCACCTCCCGCTTCGGAAATCCCCCCTGAACGGCGCGGATGTCCTCCTTCAGGCGCCGCACCATCACCTCCTCGAGGGCCTTCGGTCGCAGCTTCACGCCTCGGGTGAACCGGTAGGGATCGAGCAGCTCGAGGAGCGTCGAGAAGCTGTTCGAGTGACCGTTGTGGGGTGTCGCCGAGAGAAACAGCCGATGCTCGAAGCACGGCGCCAGGTCGCGAATTGCGCGGGTGAATTGCGTCTCGATCCCGTACCGTCCCCCGCTTGCGGGTGCCGCGTGGTGCGCCTCATCGAGAATGAGCAGGCTCCCCGGCAGCATCTGTCCCAACCACTCCCGCAGCGGATCCGCGTACGTCGAATCGATCAGCAGATTGTGCGAGATGAGAAAGCGGCTGTGGGTGCGCCAGGGGTTGATGCCGAAGCCTCGCTCGCGCCGGACCCGGGCGAGATAGGCCCGGTCGAGGATCTCGAATACCCACCCAAAGCGCTCCTCGAGCTCCGCCTTCCACTGCTCGAGCACCGAGGGCGGGGTCGCGACCACGATCACCTTGGCCTTTCTGCGCAGCAGCAGCTCGCGCGCGATCAGCCCCGCCTCGATGGTCTTGCCGAGCCCGGTGTCATCGGCAATGAACAGGTTCACCCGCGGCAGTCGCAGCGCCTTGCGCAGCGGCTCCATCTGATACGCATCGATCTTGATGCCGGCGCGGAAGGGGGATTGAAAGAGATTCGGATCGGTCGCGGTGACACAATTCCAGCGCAGCGTGTGGAAAAATGCGGCGAAGCTACGCGGTGAATCAAAACCGCGGGCCGCAAGGTCGGCCCAGCCCTCCTCCTCGACGATCAGGCGATCCGGCTCGTAGTCCCAATACACCTCGAGAACCTGACCCTGGGCGTCGTCATCCGCGCAGGCGAGCCGCACGAGCGGCGATTCCCCGGGCGAGGGCGATGGAATGACCTCCTCCACCAGCCAGCGACGCGAGCGAACACGAACGAGGGCGCCCGTCTCCGGCAGGTTCTGGGAAGCTGGATTTGAAGATTGTGGGTCGGACACGGCGCGACTCATCCGCAGAGGTCAAACTGGGCGTCAGGCGTGCCTGCGCGAGTAGGCTGAGTACAATGGGAGTTCGCGAAGATCAAAGCCATCCCTTCTGTTTAAGCCTGTCCGGTGATTTATAAGCCGGAAAGCCGCATTTTCGCGACGAGACGCATCCCCCCTCCTCGGCTCGCTTCTCATGCGCGCACCGACCCACCCCGCGACCCTACCGAATCTGATTATCATTCACAAGTATCTGAAATCTCTGAAATATCTAGTGATCTCCAGTCGAAGGCGCTTCCTCATCCTCAGAGGCTGGATTCGAGGTCGCCACGCGGGCGGGAAGAGCACGCAGACCGCGCGCGAAGGCGCCGGGGCTCCCCGCCGCCCGGCGATTCATTGATGCGCCTTCTCTGATTCGGGTGCTGCCGTTACACGCGGTCCTTTCCTCGACATCGGAAGTCGCGGCGTCCCAGCTCGGAACCCTCAGCGGCGAGGCTGAACGGCACGAAATCGCCTGTCGCCGCACCGTATACCTGAGCATATGGGGTCTGCGAACGATCCCCTTCCCATCGACAGACCTATATCTTGGCACGCTCAGCGCTTCGGTCGATGCTCACCATGTAGCGCTTGGCCGCAGCGAAGGTCCGATCTACGACTGTTCGATCAGGCTCTGCAATTGAAAACTTGCCACAGACACCTTCGGTCATCGCAGACATAGAGTCATGTACTTGCATCAGACTGGTTTCGTCAAATGCCAGATCGTCTGCGTATACGGTCAATCGAATGACGCCCTTTGAATCCTCCTTTATGTGTCTACTGATCAGAGCCCGGGCGTCGTTGTGCGATTCCGCGCAAAGAAAGTTGTAAACAGAGTAGTAGAGTTCCTGCATGCTGGCCCGACGGAATCGCTCCATGGCTTTGAGCTTTCTAATTCCTTTGCCGGTTCGATCCGCTTCGCGCTTAGCAATTCGATCGCGCTCAAGCCGCACGGTGGGCTCTGATCCCAATTTTCCCAAGTACGCGCCCCCTGCCGTGATCGCCTCATCAATGACCTTGGCCCACTCGCGATCGTGAGCCGCCTCGATCCAGTCGACGTAGGCGGGATCAGCCAACAGACATCTGAAATCAACCTGTGCTTCCAGCATCGAGCGCGCAAGTATCGGGATTCCGATGCTCTCCGCCTGCCGAGCGAGGGCTATGCTGGCTCCCGCGAGCTCGATGGCGGTGCAAAAGTACGACAAGAGATAACGCTGAACCGCATCAGTCAAGTCGTAGCGCAAAAGTGAGGACACGGCCAGTGCGTGATCCCTGGCGGCGATCAGGGCGTCAAGCACTGGTGGCGCGATTGGACGTCTCGTTGCGATCATAGTTTGGTCCACTCTCGTGTTTTTCGGGATCTCCTCGTTCATGCCGCGGCCGCGCGTATGTACGGTACCGCCAGACGCGATGAGGCGTTTTTTTTCTGCTCCCCCCAGAATCAGCAAGAATGACCTGTTTGCGCTCGAATGGACCGGCGAAATGGCGGCGGGGATTTCCGACTCAATTGCTCAAATCGCCCATCCCGCTCCGACGTACTCGTTCGCGTGGCCGTCGTTACAGCTGATCCTCAGTGACTGGCGCAACCTTCGGCGCCCGGCGGAGGTACTTGAGCATGTCCTTCGGCTTCGCCGTACCCGCGCGCTCGCGCAGAATTTCCTTCGCGGTGCGCAGGCAGCCCACTTTCTCGGCCACCGCAGCAGCAATGAACTGATTCAGCGAAACCCCATCGCTCGCTGCGAGTTCGGCCGCCGCCTTCTTCACAGATGCGGGGAGCTTCAGGGGATAGGTGCTCTTGCTCATATCTTGATCCTCTTAAGGAACGTCGCGGGCGTCACCGCCTCGATCCCGAATGCCTTGGACACGGGCTCGAAATCCCGCACATTGTGCGTGACGATCGCCTCCGATCGCCCATTCACCGCCGCCTCAAGCACGATCTCATCGTCGGGATCGGCGAGCTGGGGCCGCCAGAGAAAATGAACCTCCACCGGCTCCGCGGCACTCGCAAAGGCCGCCATGAAGCCGGCGATTGCCTTCTCATCCATGCCGGTCGCCAGGCGTTGCTCGGGCCGCTTCAGAACCTCCTCGTACTCGAGGAAGAGCGCCGTCGTCACGAGCGGCACCAGGCGCTCCTCGGCAACGAACTCGAGGAGGCGATTACTCGCACCGAGCCGGCTGCGCAGCCCGGCCACGATCACCGAGGTATCGATTACGATCCGGGGCACGTCCATACCGAGTGACATCCTATACGATGTCACACACCATGGGTAGTCATCTCTGCCTCAAGCTTCGGCGCCGCCCGCGCACTGTACGCATCGTCCCCGACCAGCGCGCGGTATTCCCGATCCCGCAGCGCGATCGCCCGGCGCACCAGGTACCGTACCTGAGCGCGCAGCGCGCCATCCGGCTGCCACCCACGCGCGACGGCAGTCGGTCCAAAGAGTGCGATCGCGAGTTCCCGCTGCGTGGCCCCGGCTGCAATTCCATCGAGCACCTGCAGCGCCCGCGCGTGAAGGACATCCGCTCGTCCCGGGCGATCGGGGTAGACCGCCCCATCGTCCCGAACGCCCTGCCAAAGGGCATGAGCATCGTTCAACACCGCTGCGGCGCGATCAGCTCCGGCGGCTGGAATCTGATATGCAAACCGATCGCCCTCGCGTAATTGAGACCCGAGACGCAACCGCAGCGTCCGCGCGGCGCGGTGCAGAATCAGCCGCAGACCGCCGCCCTTCTGGAAGACTCCCCGCCGGTCTGAACGATTCCACAGCGAGAACACCTCCGCCGTCGTCGGAGCGCGCACCGCATCAGGACTTTCATCGGTCACCAGCGTGATGAGACAGCGTGTCTCGAGTGTCCACACCGGCACGACCTGCCGCGCATCGAGGCGCGGATCCACCAACGTCGCCAGACCCCACTGGGCTGCGATGCCGTGCGACCCACGACGCCGGCACCGCAGCCAATCGCGCACGTAGCGCGGATTGCGGCGCAAGTACTCCCACGCCCGAGCAGACGGGTCGAGGTGCAGCGCATAAACGTACGCTGCGGAGCAGGCCCAAGATTCGTCCATGGCGGCTCGCGCGGTTCCACGTTCTTCTTGCCTTCCGTGTCCGACGCCGGCCGTGACGTCCGCTGTAGCGCAGCGCGAACAAAAAGGGAAGCCCGAGTTTCGCCGTTTTTTCCGCGAAACTCGAATGCCCCGCCGAGCATGGGCATTCGTGTCGCGGAGTGGGTGCATTTCTCGCCAAACTCCCCAGAAATGCGACTGGCGTTCTGCACGCTCCTGCGGTAATGCTTCAACCCATGCAACACGACGTCGCTCGATGCGTCGGGCGAGGCGTGCTTCACGGAGGTCACGGCATGGGAGCGCCTGAACGATCCAACGACACCCGCGCGGTCACCGCGTGGATCCGACCGCTCGAGCTGCGGCAGTACCGATACTTCATTGTGCTCGCCGAAGAGTTGCACTTTGCGCGCGCCGCCGGGCGACTCAACGTCGGGCAGTCGAACCTGTCGAGAGAGATTCGCTCGCTCGAGCACCAGGTGGGACTGAGACTCTTCTATCGCACCAGTCGCCATACCGAGCTCACCGCCGCCGGCGAGCGGCTCCTCGAGCATGCGCGGCGCGTACTCGCCGCCGAGGAGCACGCGCGGCTCGCGATCGGGGAGTTCAAGCGCAGCGCCAAGGAGCGGCTGCGGATCGGCATCTGCGAGCGCGTGGCCTGCTCTCGTGTCGCCGCGGCATTCGCCGCGTGGCGCGGCACCCACCCCGAGGTGGACCTGCGGATCGTGAGTCGCAGCGGCCGCTCGCTCCTCGCCGAGCTCGAGGCGGGCCTGCTCGATGCCGGCATCACGGCGATACCGGTCGCCGAACCCGGCCTCGTGGTGGAGCGACTCTGGCGGGATGCCTGGGTCGCCGCGGTCCCGAAAGGCCACGCCCTTTCATCGCCACGGGCCCTCGATCCCGCCGATCTCACCCGCGAGCCGCTCGCGATCCTGCTGCCGGATCCCTTAGGAAATCCCGATCAACTGATGGTCGATCCCCAGACCCCAACCGTTCGGTCGCTCTTCATCGCCGAGCGTCCCTCGAGTGCGACGGCGCTCATGACCTGGGTTGAAGCCGGATGCGGCATCGGGCTTCTCAGTGCATCGCAAGCGGCCGATCTCGCCCATCCGAGCGTCGCTCTGCGGGCGCTCAACCGTGGGCTCGCGCCGACGGAAGTGCACCTCCTGCGCGGCGACGGCGCACTCTCGCCTGCGCTCTCAGGGCTGATCGAGTGCCTGCGGGTGCGCCCCGCGTGAGCGCTCCCGGCGCATCACCGCCTTGAACGCTTTGTCGCGCAGGATGAACTGCGTGAGCATGTGCGGGATGAGGTCAGCCGCGAGCACCGTCTCCCCCCAGGTCTCGCTGTGCAGCGCCGCATAGCGGTCGAGCTGGGTCTTGAGTCCGATCGGAAGAGTAATGGTGAGTTTGAGCGTATCGGTGCTGGGCAGCGGCCCGAGGCGAAGTTTGGCATTCATCGGCGATCTCCGGTCAGGGGCGCGCGGACGCGCGCCCTCGGATAAGGCGCGAGGATGAGATCCTTGTTCACAATCACCCGCACCGGAAAGCCGGGACGGATGGTGATCGTCGGCTGGATGTCGAGATTGCGCCGCGTGATCTCCTGACCGACCTGGTTCATGGTGCCCTGCAGGCCCTGTAGCGAGGCGTACACCACGGACTGCGAGCCGCCGTACTGGCTCGGCACGGCGAGCTCGGCCGTGGCGCCGAGCAACGTCGACACCGCCGCCCCGGCGAGAAGCCGCTTCCAGTGCCAGTCGACCCGGTCGGTGAGCCCGTCGTACCCTTCAGGATCGGTCCCCGGCAGCCGGCCGAGCACGATGGAGGCTCCATTCGGGAGGATGAGCCGCGTCCAGACGAGGAGCACCCGACGCTGCCCGTAACCGATCTGACTGTCATAGACGCCGAGCAGTCGCGCGCCCTGAGGGACGAGCAGGGTGCGCCCCGTCACCGTGTCATAGACGTTCTGCGTAACCGTGGCGATGATGTTGCCGGGCAGGTCCGAGTCGATTCCCGTCAGCAGCGCCGCCGGAATCACCGTGCCCGCGAGCAGCTCGTAGGGCGAGCGCGGGGTCACGAGATGGCCGGAGGCATAGATCCGGTGCGTCCCGCGCTCCCGGAGGAATGACGCCTTCTGCGCTTGACCCCGCTCAGTCCCGCCGGCCTTGGCGACAACGCCCGCCTCCCGGTGTAAGCCCGCCGCCGCCTGCGCGGCGATTGACTCGGCTGCCCTCAGACTCTGTGACCGGGCGGCTGCGCTCGACGACGCAGCACTTACCGCTGCCTGCACCTGATCGAGATGTACGAAGAGCTGCGCCTTGGCCGCCTGCTCGGCCTCCCGCCGGGTTTGCAGGCGCTCCGCTCGGATCTCGTCTTCCTCGGGACTCGGGAGGAACGACGGGCGCTCGGGCAGCTCCGGGATCCCCGCCGCCCGCTCTTCCTTCACCACCGCGGGTCCCAATTCCCCCGCCGGTGCCCCGAGGCGCGGGAATGTGTGCAGGCCCACGTAGCTCTGCGGCATGCGCGCAAGCCCCGGCGCGTGTGCCACGTGGGTCGGCACCGCCGCCCGGGTCTGAAGGATCGGACCTCGCACCCTCGGGCGCCTGAGCCCGATCATCGCCGCCACCAGCACCGCGATCGCAAAGAGCGCGAGGATCACCGCGAGCGTCTTGCGGTTGAGCCGCGTCACCGGGCGCGGCCGCGCGCGCAGCTCGAGCGCCGCCGCGCTTACCTTCGGCGCCACCGGCGCACCGCCCGCTGCCGGATCGCCGTCCGGGCCCTCGGTCACGCGCCGCCCCCCTGATCGGTATCCGCACGCAGATCCGTGCGCGTGATCTTCACGATCTGCTGCGGCGCACTCCCCAACCGTAACTCCGCCTGCGCGAAGAGACGATCGACGATGTAATACGGCGGGCGGACCTGGTAGTTGACGAGCTCGCTCCCGCCCTTCGGCCCGAGGATAAAGAGCGGCGGCATCTCTCCCTCTGCGATCCCGGACGAAAACTCGATATACACCCTGCGACCGTCATCGAAGACCCGCACTGGGCGCCAGGACGGATGATTACCCAAGATCCGATAGCGGAAGTTCAGTCGCGCGAGATTCACCCGCTCGGCAAGCGGCGCGGCCTCCTCGGCCGCCCGGTTTCGCGCGCGCAACGCGATCAGTTGCTCAAGCGGATACCGCCACGACACCGCGGCCATCCACGTCCGCGGCGTCGAGACGAGTTCCAAGTGATAGGTCCGTCGCGAGGTGTTGATGAGGAGATTCGTGTGCAGGCCCGCCTCGATCGGCTTCACCAGGATGTGCTCGCGCCGGTTCCGCCCCTCCCCGCTCGTGGTGTTGCCGATGACCCAGCGCACCGTATCGCCCGCGGAGACCGAGACCAGCTGCTCGCCCCTCTCGAGCTCGATATCGGTGACGCGCTCAGGACTCGTGTACACCTGATAGAGCGCCCCCGGGGTGTACGGCCAGACCTGCATCGCGTTGAGGTAGGTCGCGCGTGACGGGCGGATGAGCGCGGCGGCATTCGCTGCACGGACGGCGCGTCTCGGGCCCTGTGGCGCCTGCGCCGGCGGCGGCAGGAGATCCGGTGCGAGCTTGATCTGGCCGGGGAGCGGGAGTGCCTGCGGCACTTCGATGATCTTCACGGGAAGTGGGGGATTTTCGAGCCGGCGTGCCGCCACGAAATGCTGCAATGAAATCGAGGGCACCGGGCGCTCGCTCGCGCAACCGGCGAGGAGGCTGACGGCAACGAGGAGTGTCAGGACGAGGGGTGCGGACAGGCGATGGTGGGTCATCACTTGGGATCTCCAGCGGAGGGCACGGTGCGGACGTCCCGACTCCAGTCGAGTGCGTCGATGTAGAGGCCGAGCGGGTTCTTGCGCAGACTGACGACATCGTGGGGGGTGTGGATCACGATCGTGAGGATCCCCGTCCAGCGGGTGCTCGAGGCCGGCTCGCCGTTCTCGAACGTCTGCTGCGTCCACTGCACCTGGTAGGAGCGTGCGGAGATCCGCACGATGCTGTGCACCTGGACGGTCACGGTGCGCCGCCCGACCTCGGCGAAGGGATCGTGGGCGCGGGCGTAGGCGTTCAGCATCTGTGCGCCCCGGGGCGTCACGAAGTCGTACGCATGCAGCCAGTCGTGACGCAACACGACGGGATCGAGCGGCACGGCACGCACATCCTGGATGAACTGGGAGAGGAAGTAGGCGATCTCGGCGCTGTGCGGGTGATAGGCCTCGACCGCGGGCGCCACACCGAGCACCTGTCCGGTCCGATCGACCTCGACGACATAGGGCGTGATGCTCGAGCGGGCCGAGTACCAGAGGAGCCCGCCGGCCATGAGTGCGGCGAGTGCGAGTGCGCCAAAGGCCATCACGCGCCAGTTCCGCGCCTGTACCCGCGCCGAGCCGATCCGCTCGTCCCAGAGCTGCTGCGCGGCCTGATAGGGGGTCTCGGGCATCGGTGTCTTCGCGTAGCGGACGCGGGCTCTTTTGAACGGCATCATTCGTCCTTCTTCTCACTGAGATCGGGATGGAGTCCGGCGCCCGGCCGGTCGGCCGCGCGCACCGTGTGCATCGCCGCCCTCGAGCCCTGCAGGCCGTGCGTGCGCAGGCGCTGCGCCCAGCCGGGCGCGCGGCCCGCCGCTCCCGAGCCTGCCCCGCCCGACGGCGCGCCGCCTGCGGGCGATCCACCCGGCGCACCGCCCCCTGGAGAGCCGCCCCGGGACGCATCACTGCCGCCACCGCTTCTCCCGGACTGCGCGCGCACCGC
>JAJXWE010000188.1 GCA_021781775.1 Pseudomonadota bacterium
ATGGCGCCAACGATGTTTCCGGGCTGAATGCCGTGTGCGTGACCCACTTCGATCCGGTAGGTATCGAAGCGTATCCCCTTAGGGGCCTTGTGGCGCGGCTTCGGCGAAGGAGCCGGCCGGTCATCCTGTGTGGGGCGGTCCGCTCCGCGCTCCGACTCTCCGTGGGTCCACTCCGGGGATGATTCCGGGGGCGCCGCGCCGGCGCTCGAGGTCAAGAGGAATGGGGCAGGGCCCTGCAGCAGGCTGGCGAGCGCCGCGGCGAGCTCGACGGCGGGCAGGTTCTGCTCGCGCTCGACCGCTTCGATCAGCGGCTGGAATACCTTGCCTTCCCCGCTGCGCACCGCATTGGCCAGGGTCTCTTTGAACTTCATGATGCGCTGCTCATTGACGTCGGCAACGCTCGGCAGCTCCATCCGCTCGATCGGTAGCCTCGTTGCGCGCTCGATGATGCGCAGCATGTTCCGCTCGCGCGGAGCGACGAACAGGATTGCCTCCCCATTTCGGCCGGCCCGGCCGGTGCGCCCGATCCGGTGGACGTAGGTCTGCGAGTCGTACGGAATGTCATAGTTGACGACGTGCGAGATCCGCTCGACGTCCAGACCCCGCGCGGCAACGTCCGTGGCCACGACGATGTCGACCTGACCCGCCTTCAACCGGGCGATCGTGCGCTCGCGCTGCTGCTGAGGGATGTCGCCGTGCAGTGCCGCGACATTGAAGCCGCGCGCCTCGAGTCGTTCGGCGAGTTCGGTCGTCTCGAGCTTGGTGCGCACGAAGACCAGCATGGCCTCGAAGCGCTCCGCCTCGAGAACGCGCGTGAGCGCATCGAGCTTGTGCACGCCGCTGACCAGCCAGTAGCGCTGGCGAATCTTCGGCGTCGTGCTCGCCTTGTTCTGGATCGTGATCTGGGCCGGCTCGCGCATGTGCGTGTGGGCAAGCCGGCGGATTGCCGGGGGCAGCGTGGCCGAGAACAGCGCGATCTGCCGCTGCGGCGGCGCCTGCTGCAATATCGATTCGATCGCATCGACGAAACCCATTTGCAGCATCTCATCACCCTCGTCGAGGACGATGAAGCGCACGGTGTCGAGCTTCAGCATGCCGCGCGCCATGTGGTCCATGACCCGGCCGGGCGTTCCCACGATCACGTGTGCGCCGCGCTTGAGACCCTTGAGCTGCGGAACATAGCTCTGGCCGCCGTAGATCGGCAGCACGTGGAAGCCCTTCAAATGCGCCGCGTAGCGCTGGAAGGCCTCCGCGACCTGAATGGCGAGCTCACGAGTCGGCACGAGCACCAGTGCCTGCGGGCTGGTCTGCGTCAGATCGATCTGCGCGAGGATCGGCAGCGCGAAGGCTGCGGTCTTACCGGTGCCGGTCTGCGCCTGGCCCAGCAGGTCGGAGCCCGACAGCAGCAGTGGGATGGTCTGCGCCTGGATCGGCGAGGGCGTCTCATAGCCCACGGCCGACAGCGCCTGGAGGATCGGTGCGCTCAGTCCCAGCTCACCGAAGCCGGTCGGGCGTTGCTCATCAGTCATGTAATTTACTCGACTCGTTCTTCCCGGCCGAGGCGCCGGCGGATAGCTTCTTCCCGGGCGTCCTCGATCACCTGGATGACGTTGCCGGGGTCGACGACCGACTCCTCCCGGAGCACTGTGCCCGTGAGGCGGCTGTCCGGGCCCAGCTCGCCCGATTCATAGAGTGCCCACATCTCGCGGGCGAACTCGGTTTCGAGCAGCTCCGGCGCAAAGCGGCCGAGCGTGGCTCTGATGTTGTTGACGTCCCGCTCGAGCATGGCGAACGCGGCGTTGTTGCTCGAGGCGTTGACGACCTGCGGCAGATCGATAATGACCGGGCCTTCCTCGGCGAGCAGAACGTTGAATTCCGAGAGGTCGCCGTGAATCAGGCCCAAGCTCAGCATACGCACGATCTGCCGCACGAGAAAGTCGTGATATTCCCGCGCGACCTGCGGCTGCAGTTCCACCTCGCCGAGACGCGGCGCGGGATCTCCCGAAGCGTCCGTCACCAGCTCCATGATCAACACGTCGTTGAAATAGCCGAACGGTCTGGGCACCCGCACGTCGGCCGCAACGAGCCGATACAGTGCGTCGACTTCGGCGTTCTTCCACTCGCGCTCCTGCTCCTTGCGGCCGAAGCGCGTGCTGCGACTCATGGCGCGGCTTTCGCGGCTGCCACGGACCTTGCGTCCCTCCTGGTACATCGCGCGCTTCTGGAAGCTGCGTTGCGCCATGTCCCGGTAGACCTTCGCGCAGCGCAGGTGCATGCCCGAGCGCACGACGTAGACGGTTGCTTCCTTGCCGCTCTTGAGTGAGCGGACAACTTCATCGATGACGCCGTCATCGATCAACGGTTGCAATTCTCTAGGGACTTTCATGATCTCCGTGGGCGCGGTCGTTGCGGCCCGCGAAGCTGGTGTTTTGCTTGGGTGGGGGTGCGCACATGGTGCGCACCAAGAGGTCTGACTTGCACAGTATATCATCTTGTGAAGGCGAGTGTTTGGGTGTAACACACGCTGTGGCTGAGTCCGAGTTCTCGTTCCGGCACTGCGCCGAGCGCACTCGGCTAGGGGTGCCTGGATGAGCGTGCCGGCTCGCGGACGGCCGAGCGACTGTCGTGCGGCACAGGCCGCCTGGTCGGCTCCGTGCCACTGCGCCAACCGCTGGGCGAGTGCCGTGGCTCCTGAGCGGTTCGTGCCGCGCTGCGGAATGACGCAGGCCTGTCGAGAAGCGCGTTTTTTTGCGAACAGTCGCTGGTCGATCTTGCCACCGGGCACCTCCGGCAACGGCGCACGAGAGACAGAGTCGGTCCGGTGTGCTCGGGATAAGGGCGCAGGCAATCGCGCCCGATTGTCAATGCTGGGCAGACTGTGCCGGGGCTGATTGGCGAGCTGATCCCCATTGGCCAACGCCAAGGGTGATCCTCCGTGCGGCCGCCGCGCCGCAATGATCGTGCCCCGCAAAGCGGCGTACGAGTCGTGAATTGAGGCGTCTGCGAATGCCGCCGAAGTGTCCGGCGGCTGAAGGAAAAGGGCATAAGCCGGAGGCACTAGACCGAGCGAGACGGTCGTACGCGAGCTCAGGACACTCGACGCTGCCGCCGCGTGCCCTCCCTCGCTTGCTCGTTCTTCATCGAAATGCCGCTGGGGAGGTTGGGGCCCAGGGGGCGAGGGGCTCCCGGCCTGTGAGTGGATGCGCGCGAGCCGGGTTGAGTTCGTGGCTCGCCTGGGGCTGTGAATATTGACCGTGTCCAGGCAGCGCCGCAAAACGCTCGACATGCCGTCCTGGTCTGCTCGGGGTGAGAGGATTTGAACCGATTAGCAGGGGCAGCGAATACCATTTAACGACCGCGTGCGGCGCGAGGCTGCGAATCTCACCACAGCAGGTCGTCTGGCACGTCATCGGGGGGAGTTGCGTCGTGGGCGACGGCGCAGCTGATCACCGCGCGCTCATCGCGCTCGCGAACCCGAGCCGCAATCTCTGCGGGCACGAGCTCATAGGCGCCGTTGCGGCGCACGATTGCGATTTCGCCACGGCTCAGCCGCTCGCGCACGATGCGATCTGCGGGGATGCTCCGTATCGTCTTGCCGTCGACAAAATTGTATCGCTCATCAGTCTGAGGTCGCGGCAAGCAGTTCTGTTGGATCAGTTGCTCGATCTGCGCGAGGCGGGCTCTTTTGTCCGCCTGTTCCTTTTGTTGACGATTCAGTTCCTGATCGCGGGCCGTTTTGGCAAGCTGCGACCGCTGCGAAGCTAATGCCGCGTCGGACGGCGTCGCGCGCTTTTCCTTCGGGAGCTGCTGTCGTTCTCGTTGCTGCTGTCGCAGCTGCCGTTCGGTTGCCTGGGCTTGCCTTTCATTGACCAAACCCGCCTGCAGCAACTGATCGCGCAATGACATGCTCATGAGAAATCACTCGGTGTCACGAGGACCGTGCTCCAACCAGATCTATGCGGCCACAGCCTTCCGCTGCCGATTATGCCGTATTTCTGCAGCGCCGATCGCCCTAAGTGCTTGCGCTTTGGTGGCGGTCAGGATTAGGACCTGTCGTCATTGTCTTGTGACGCACTCACCGCAAGATGACGCGTCTCGCGCCGTGGCGGTGCCGGCGAGGGGGGCGAAAATAGCGATGGCTTATCGGCGTGGCGGACGGCAGTAACAGCGGACAATGTATCCGGTGGTCTCAAGCGTTCAGCCCGAGTCGCCTTCTGGCCCAGCCTTACCACCGGCGCGAACGGTGTGCGCTCAAGCCTGTGATTGCTGTCGCTACGGCAGCGGATCCAATGCCCGCCCGGCGGTCACGCGGCGGGTCCGGGCCGGCGCTCCGCTGCCAAGATACCGGCTCACCGTCGAGTTCATGGACTTATTGCCGCAGGGGGCTGCGCGGCGCCGAATCGAGCGCACGGCTGTCACCCCCATTTCAGCCTGGGAGCTGCTCGAGCGCGGCGCTGTCAATCCCGTAGGAAATCTCAGAGTTCATCCGCTGCGGCAGCGACAGTCGGAGCGTCACTGTGGATTCGCATTGAAAGAGATGATCGAACGTGGCGACGCCTTCGTCGACTACGCGGTGGAGTGCGGCGCAGCCGTTGCCGGAGCAACCGACACGCAGGGCGATGCTCCAAAATTCTGGGTGGTCGAAGACGAGCATGGCCGGTGGCATCCGGACAGTGGCGAAATTCCGTTTGGGATTGGCAGGCACGCGCTCCTGAAGTTCCCGGTGTCCGAATCCGGTCCGCGCGCGGCGGATATTCTGAGGCACGAGGCCGCCTA
>JAJXWE010000189.1 GCA_021781775.1 Pseudomonadota bacterium
GAGTTGGCGCAGCTGAGTCACGTTCGATGCCGCGGTCGGGCCGGCGACCTGGTAATCGTCGTCCGTCCGGCCGTAGAGCATCATCACCGTGGGCGCGAAGCTCAAGCGCCGGGTGGTCCACAAGCGCACGCCTCCGCCGAACTCCACCGCGAGCGTCCGGAATTCGTTCGTGGCCGCGCCGCCGCTGCGTCCCGCCAGCCGGGTGCGCGATTCGAGGTAGCCCATGTTGCCCTGCAGGCGCGGCTGCCAGCCGATATTCAGCTGTCCGAGAGGCTCGGGTGAGCCGATCTCTCCATCACCACCGAACTTGGTGACGCTGGTATCCACCGGAACGCTCGCGCCCGATGCCCGCCCTTGGCGGGAGTAGAACTCGCCATCGGACAGCCCGAAGTCTCCTCCCAGGATGGTCAGGGCATCGACGCGCGGTCCAATGGCGCTCTCGATCAGCGCCGCCTGGTTCGCCGAGATCTGCCCCCGCACGCCCGCCGGAAAGGTGCACAGCAGCACTGCGGTCGCCAGAGTGAGACGGCGGACAGCGGACGCCGAAGCGGTCGGGTGAGTCACGCGCACCTCGCCTACGAACCGTCGCGGCGGGGCGCATCGAGCGCAACGAGAGTGACGCTGCGAACGGCAACGGCCTCGCCGGCCCGGACTTCCCGCAGCGGCGTGCCCAGGTGCGCCTTGAGGGTCGCCGCCGAGCCATTGGAGTAGCGCAGGCCGAGCAGGCGGTAGCTCGGGTCGACGAACAGCACACGTATCGCGACCGGATGGCGTACCTGCCCCGGCGGCGGGACATATACGCTCAGGCGTTCCCTGAACCTGACGTGCACGCGCTCACCTGGCCGCAGCCTACGCCAGCGATGCACGTGTGGTCCGATTCGGCAATGATCCAGCAGATTCCCATGGACATCCAGCGCGATGATCCGTACCGAATGATCGACGGAGCGAACCACGGCGGTCTCCCGGGCTGATTGGGCGATCAGCTCGTCGAGCACGATACGTGGTGCACCGGGGGGACGAACACGAGCCGAGGGCGGTGTCCAGCAGCCCGCGAGCACGCCCGCGGCCGCGGCAAGCGTCGCCGTCCTCACCCACAGGCAGCCGCGTTCGCAACGATGTGCCCGAGCCCACACTGGGCGATCCGCCTCCCCGACTCCCGTGCCGGTGCCATCGATCGTCCCGGGACGCTCCGTGCGTACAGTCCTAGCCTGGCCCGCATCGCGAGCCCGGCACCATCCGAGACTGAGGTTTCAGTATACCGCGGTCGCACGCAGGCCTGTGCCGAACCACGAGACGCCTGAGGGAAGCGATCCATCCCATTCTGCGGATTACTGCCCGTCAGCGTCGGACCGCCCGGTGCGACGCTGCGCCGCGCGAGTGATCCAGGACTCCTGCGGCCGCGGATCTCACGGCGAAGGCAATTGCGCCGGACCTCGATGCCTGTCGCCGGCCGTGGCTCGGCACGATCGGACGCACGTTCTCGGCGCTCGGGGTGATGACGAGTTTCACCGCGGCGGCATCGATCTGCTCGACGGACGTCGACCGATGGACCGAGATATCGATGCCCATCTCCCTTGTCGCGTCGCCCGCGTACGGATCGATTGCCGCGGGACGCGCTCCGCGCCCCAATTGGCAAACGCGTCGCGCTCCGACCGTGTCCTGGAGCAGTTCACGAGCCGCACGGCCGGTAGGCTTCATGGGCGCGGCGGCCATTGGGCCAGCGCCGCGACCCTTGGAACGTGCGGCAAATCGATCGGACCGACGCAGCGCCGGGCACGACGCCAGCGCTCGGCGCACTGAGGACCTTGGACGTCATCGGCCCGCACTCGTCGCGGACCAGCTGACGCTGGGCTGGCCCAGCGCCCGCGACAGCTGAACCGGATTCCGGGCGCGGGGCCGACGCTAGCGAGCCTCGAGGGCAATGGCCTAACCGAGGTACGCAGTACTCCATATATCCGGCGAGCACGACGGGAGCGAGGATGTCGCACGGTTCTTCAGCCGGGAAGCCTGAGCTATGAACGTGCACCTTGAACGTTGGATCGTGGCCTTCGTCGGCACCGCATGGCTGCTGTCCGGCAGCCGCACGGCGTTTGCACAGCAACCGCAGAACGAACTCTCCGCTGCACCACAGGCCGACTCGCCGGTTGTGCCCGAGAGTGCACCACCGCTTACGGCCGCGCAGCTCGATCAACTGACCGCGCCCATTGCCCTGTATCCGGACCCGCTGCTCGGCATGATTCTCGCCGCTGCGACCTATCCGTTGGAGATCGTGGAGGCCGGACGCTGGCTGAACGAAGGTGATCACGCCTCGCTGCACGGGGACGCGCTGGACGAGGCGCTCGCCGAGCAGAACTGGGACCGCAGCGTCAAGGCCCTCGTGGCCGTACCGCAGGTCCTGCGCATGATGGATCAGAACATCGAGTGGACCGAGCAACTCGGTAATGCGTTCCTCGCCCAGCAGGGAGACGTCATGAATTCAATCCAGACTCTCCGCGAGCGCGCCACGGCATCCGGTCAACTTCATTCGACGCCGCAGATGAACGTCATGACGGAGGACGATGAGGTACTGATCGAGCCCGCCGATGCCGAGGTGATCTACGTGCCCTGCTACACCCCGGTCATCTACGGGGCGTGGCCCTGGCCGCAGTATCCACCCTTCTATTTTCCGCCACCGTTCGGCTACTGCTATCCCGGACCCTACCTCAGCTTCGGCATCGGCGTCGGAGTGCTCGGACCCTACTGGGGTTGGGGCCGCTGGAACTGGCGCGGGCATCGCTTCTACGTCGTGCCGCCGACACGCGGCGCGCCAATGCGCCCCTGGACGCATGACTGGGGTCATCGGCGCGGCGTCCCGTACCGCGATCAGGGCACGGCCCAGCGCTATCGGGCTCCGAACGGCCCAATGGGACCGTCCTCACGCGGCGAGGGCAGACTGCCCGCCGCCCCCGCTGGCAGCCCCTATCGGACTCACCCCTCGAGCCCGCCCCGCGGCTTACCGCAGCCGATGCCTCGTCCGCCGACCGGGTCGTGGCGTGAGTCGCCGGGACCACGCTCCAGCGAGTCTCGGCCGACGGGACACCCCTCTGGCGGACGCGGCGGTGATCATCGCCCGCCCTGAGGTCCGGCTCAACGCGCCTGCGAGCGGCCTGGTTCCGAGCGACCGGCCGGGCGCAGCCACAGCAGCGTAAACATCGCTACCGCCGATGTCGCTGCGGCGAGAGCAAACACGGTTCGCCCGCCGGTGTTCCACAGCGCTCCGGCGAGCATCGAGGCGAACAGGTAGACCACCCCCGTCACAAGGTTGTACGTGCCGAGCGCCGTGGCCCGGCGCTGCGGTTGCACGTCCGCGATGAACGCACGGCTCTGAGCCTCATCGATGGAGTAGAAGATTCCGTAGAGGGCAAACAGGGCAATCAGCGCCCGCTTGCCGTGGCCGAACGCGAACCCGAGACACATCAGCAAATACAAGCCGTAGCTCACGAGCACCAGCCGGGTCCGACCGATGCGATCGCCGAGGCGGCCGACCGCCGGCGCTGCCAGGACGAATATCCCGTTGAACAGCGCGTACAGAAGAACCGTGTCCCGTGCCGAGAAGCCCGTCTGGTAGGCCCTCAGGAGCAGGAACGCGAAGCTGAAATAGCCGAGCGAGAAAATCGCCGCGACCGCCAGATAGCGCTTGAAGCCCGGACTGAGGCTGCGCCAGGCATCGAGCAGCCGGTTGTGTCCATCGCGTGAGCGGACCCGTTCGCCGATGAACATCAACAGCACCAACGCAGCAAGCGCCGGTACGACCGCGAGCGCAAACAGCGTGTGATAGGTCTGCGCGCCATCCCCGAATATGCTCAGCAGCGCAAAGGCGATGAGCGGTCCCAGCGCCGCGCCAGCCTTGTCGAGCGCCTTGTGCACGCCGAACGAATAGCCGCGCTCGGCCGGCCCGGCAAGCGCCGCGAGCCAGGCATCACGCGGCGGACCGCGCAGGCTCTTGCCCAACCGCTCGACGATGCGGAACACAGCGAGCCCGGTCGTCGTTTGGGCGAGCGGCAAGATCAGTTTCGCGGCCGTCGCGAATCCGTAACCGAGCAGCGTCAGCGGCTTGCGCCGCCCGGTGAGATCCGAGAGCCATCCGGCGAGGTAATCGAGCGAGCATGATGACAGGTCGGCGAGCCCTTCGACGAGGCCGAGCGCGGCGGCTGACCCGCCGACCACTGTCGTGAAGAAGACTGCAAAGACGGAAAAAATCATCTCCGAGCTGACGTCGGTGAGCAGACTCACGACGCCCAGCCGGATGATGTCTGGGTGCAAGCGCAATCCGCCGCGCGGCGGCTTGGAAAGCGGCCCATGCCGACCCGGCGCAGAGGCGCCGCGTGCTGCGCCCCGATCATCCTGCGGCGGTGGGGAACCGTTGGGCCGTTCCACGCTGCGTTCACTCTGGCGGCGCCGGGAAAGCTCGAGGCTAACGCCCCGTCGGCCGCCAGGCAACCGTTTACCGGCTCATGAGACGATCAAGGTGCGCGGGCATCGCTGGTGCCCGACCGCTACGCCGCGAACCGGGCCCCGCACGGCGAGGCCACCGCCCATGCCAGGCGAGCCCAGGATGCTTGCCGCCGCCTGCTCGTCGGCGGGAGATGCGGCGCAGCGCATGCAGCGATCCATTCCAGCGCAGGGAGATCCTCACATCACCGCGCAACGCTTCTTCGGCGTTACGGCGGCAGCATCAGCAGCGCATCGAGCGCCG
>JAJXWE010000190.1 GCA_021781775.1 Pseudomonadota bacterium
GCGGACCGCCCCACAGGGGATGACCGGCCGGCTCCTTCGCCGAAGCCGCGCCACAAGGCCCCTAAGGGGATACGCTTCGATACCTACCGGATCGAAGTGGGTCACGCACACGGCATTCAGCCCGGAAACATCGTTGGCGCCATCGCGAACGAGGCCGGCATCGATGGCCGCAACATCGGCCACATCGACATCCGCGAGGATCATAGTTTCGTGGATCTTCCCGTGGGCATGCCGGACGACGTGTTCGACAATCTCCGCGCGGTGCGGGTGCGCGGAACGGAGTTACGCATCAGCCGTGTCGATTCGAAGCCGGAGCGGTCCGAACGTCGACCGCACGCCCTTCGCTCTGCCCATGGACCGAAAAGCAAGGGCGTAGCACCCCGGCACGCTCACCCGGCGAAACGGCGCGGCAAGCCGCCGCACCGCTGAGGCCAACGCTTAACGCCGGCTCGAAGCAATGAGCGAGTCGGACTACGCAGGTCCTCAGCTCTGCGCGCGTTGGCGCTGGCGTGAGCACTGCGCGTTCCTCACAGAGGAAGCCAGCGTCGCTGGAACAATGAAGCCCGGGAGGAATGTTCGGATCGAGCACTCTCACGGTCGAGATCACCGTACCTTACAGGAGCGCGGTGCACGCAAAAAAAGGGCACCGGGCGACTGATGAGATATCCCTGGATCTCATCGCACCGCAACGGACGTAGCAGCTTCGCCTGTTCGCTTGTCTCGACGCCCTCGGCGATGCCCTTTAAAAGCCGAGGACGAATCGCTCTGTGTCATCGAGCTCGGGCCGAACGGCGCGGCGGTGAAGCTCACCGTCAGCCACACCATCGAGCGCGAGCCCTCGCAGTTGATCACCGCGGTGTCCGGCGGGTGGCCGAAGATACTTTCGAGTCTCAAGTCTCTGCTGGAGACCCGCGAGGTTGCGCTGAAGAATGCCTGTCGGACTGAATGCGCCCACTGGGCCCTTACCCGGGCAGTCGTCCCGCGGAGGCCAGCTTTGCGGCAATGCCGTCGAATGCGGTCCAGGTCGCGCGCGCCAGCGCCCCGCCGACGCTGACGCGACGCACGCCTATGGCAGCCAGGTCCGCCACCGCAACCCCCGTGCCGGACAGATTCGCGTTCACCGGCTTGTCGAGTGACTTGACCAGGCGCTCGATCACGCTGAGCTCCTTGATTCCCGGCGCATACAGGCAGTCCGCCCCCGCGCTGCCGTAGGCGAGGAGCCGCGCGATCGTCATGTCGAGATCGGGTTGTCCCAGCCAGAATGCCTCGCAGCGCGCGACGAGGATCACGTCCTGTCTGCTTCGATCGATCGCCGCGCGCGCGGCGCGTACCCGGCGGGCCGCCTCCTCGAGAGGGTAGAGGCCGGCACCGAGGCGATCCTCGATCGACAGTCCTGCGACCCCGGTGTCGATGCAGCGCGCGACGTTGTGTGCGACGCCCTCGGGCGAATCGGCGAAGCCGGACTCGAAATCCGCGTTGACCGGCAGATCCGTCACGCCAACGAGAAAGCGCAGGTGCGCGAGCACCTCGTCTGCGCTCATCTCCCCATCGGCGCGGCCGAGCGCCCAGGCCGCCCCGGCGCTGGTTGAGGCGAGTGCCTTGAAGCCGAGCTTCGCCAGCCGGATGGCGCTGCCACCGTCCCAGGGATTCGGCAACACGAAGCATCCGGACTGATGAAGCGCGCGGAACGCGGCTCGACGATCGACAAGGCTGCTCATACCCGCTCTCCTATTGCGCCGGCGGCGGGGTGAAACCCAGCGGTCCGGCAATCCGGTTCCAGGCGTTGACCGCGGCTACCGCGAGCGTCAGGCGCCAGAGGCGTTGCTCGCCGAGCGCGTACCGCGCCGCCTCGCGCACGGCATCGAGTTCACCGCGGCGGGTCAGATCGGTCAGTGCCTCGGCCCAGGCCAGCGCGGCGCGCTCCTGCGCGGTGAAGCCCGGGGCCTCGCGCCACACCGCCAGCTGATCGAGCCGCCCTTGCACAACGCCCGCCTGGCGGGCCCAGTTCACATGCAGCTGCAGGCAGTATGCACAGCCGTTGAGCTGCGAGGCACGCACCTTCACCAGCTCCAAGAGCCCCTTGTCCATATCCTGGGCGGCACTTTGGCCGAGCGCACGCAGCGCCGCGATCGCCTCCGGGAAGTGCTGCGCGAACCGCTCAAACTCGACCGACGCCGACCCACTCATGACTCGCTCCTCGGCGATGCGCGGATGTCCTGCGATTGAGTTTCTCAGGGCCCGAATATAATATTCGTGCCCTGATACTATGCGCAAGCGCAACAGAACCATGGATGCTGAGTCCGCCGCGGCGGCCAGGATCCCGGAAGTGGGCGAAGGCAAGCGTGGCGAAGCCGGATATCTCGGCTACCTGCTGCGTCAGGCGGCGAACGCCCAGCGGCGCCGAATGGACCGCGCACTTGCCAACGTCGGCCTGACTCATCCTCAGTTCCTGGTCATGACCATGATCCGCGCCTACCCGGGATGCTCCAATGCCGACATCGCCCGTCTTGCGATGCTGACGCCCCAGACCGTGCACGCCATCATCTCGACGCTGTCTGTGAAGGGTCTCGCGGCACGCCGGCCGGATGTCGCGCACGGCCGGATCCTGAACATCGCGCTGACGGATGCCGGGGTGGCGCTGCTCGAAGCGGGGCGCTCGCGAGCATTGACGTTGGAATCCGTTCTGCAGGGGACGCTGAGCGCCCGGGAGGCTCGCGTGGTCCGCCGCTGGCTGGTCACGGTTGCCCGTGACGCACCGCTCGAGGCACCCGGTTCACCCCGCTCGAGGCCCACAGCCCGATCGCCGGCCGTTCCGCGCCCAGCCGTGCGGCGGCGAGGCGGCTCGAGCGCAGCCGGGCGCAGGCCCCGGTCAAGCCCTCAGGGCACCGGATGAAGGAACAGCGTCGATATCTTTCCATCCGGCCCCAGGGGCGCGATGAGGATCTCGAGTTTCCCGTGCGCGAAGGTCGCCAGGTAGTCATCGACTCCGGACGGCAGGACTTTGTAGAAGCGTAGCGACCGCAAGGGGCCCATCGCCTTGAACAGTGCGGCGGAGTTCGCCGCCTGCCCCCGGGCCGCCGTCGCGAGCTGTGAGCGCATCTGCGCATACTGCGCCCGGCCGGTCCGCTCGAAGGAATCGATCTGCCGGCGGACGGCCGCTGCGGTGCCGGGACTCGGACGCTGCTGGCGGATGCGCTCCCGCAATGTGGCCGCGGCGCGAGCAGCCACCTGGGGCGACACACGCCTCGCCGTCTGCTGGAAGCCATTCTGGTGCAGCACCAGCGCCGTGACCGCACCGTGCGGACCGAGGAGGAAGCTGATCTGCGCCGCCACCACGGTGGCGAAGAATTCAGTACGGCTCTCCGGATACCACTCGACCGCCGGCTGGCCCGTCAGTTGCGCGAAATAGTGATCATCGCGGCGGAAGACGTGGAAGAAGGCCGTGGGGGAAAGTTCGTAAAAGCCCACGTAACGGTCGAAGTCGGTGGGATTGAAGGGCACTTCCCGCTGCGGGCGCGTCTGTTCGGCCAGCAATCGTGCACGCTGCGCGGCCATCGCCGGCGAAGCAGCTGGCGCTTGTGCCCGGGCCTTTGGCATGACTGAGGCTGCGAGTGCTGCCGAGGCGCACAGTGCGCCGATCAGCGCGGCGGAAATCCGTACATTCAGCATAAGACCCTCAAGCCTGGCAATGCTCCGGTGCATGACGTTCTCTTCGGATCCCATCTCATTCTGTCCGGCAACGGCGCCCCATCGCACGGGCGCACCGGCGCGCGCGGCGGTCACTGCGCCCCCCTGCCGAGTTTGCCCATGTTAGCTCTCCTGACCCCTGCCCCGCGCGGGGGGATTTTGGGGTACTCGGCAGCGCTCGGCCGAAGTGCCTCGGCTGCGTCCACCCGATCGGACGCCGGCTGCGCTCCCCAGCGGGGAGAATCGGCCCGCCCCGGGCAGGGCCCGGATCCACCCCCTCAAAAGTCTGTGCCGCAGGCACTTGCCACGCTCGCGCATCGCGCGACCGGCTGAAACACCCGCATCGCTGCGCACTGCGATGCGGCTACGGGCGGCTGCCCTGCGCATTGCCCGCTGATGCCCTCACCGCATAGCATCGAGGCATGGAATCGTGTCTCGGTGCCCTGCTGCCCCTGTTCGAGCGCGAGCGCGCCGCCGGCCGCGCAACCGCGCTCGCCGTCCTCGTGAGCACGGCGGGTTCGACGTACCAGCGCCCCGGCGCATTGCTGCTGATCAGCGCAAGTGGAGCGTACGCCGGGCTGATTTCCGGCGGCTGCCTCGAAGGCGACCTCGCCGCCCATGCCCGCGCGGTGATCGACACCGGTCAGGCGCAGCGCATCACGTACGACCTGCGCAATCCGAACGATCTGATCTGGGGTCTTGGCGCCGGCTGCGAAGGCGCGATGCACGTGCTGATGCTGCGCGTCGGTCCCGCGGAGGATTGGCAGCCGCTCGCCCACCTTGCCCACGCCTTCGCGGCGCACGCACCGACGGCCGTCGGCCTCGTCGCGGATTGCCAGACCCCGGACGTCGCGCTCGGGACCGTAGTCCTCCCAGGGCCGGGCGCGCGAAATCGGCTCGCGGCCGCCGAGCACGAAGCACTCGACGCGGCGAGCCGGTTGACCGAGCCGCGCTGGCTCGAACTGACCGGGCGCTGCCGGCTGTTCCTGCTGCCGCTCGCGCTGCCGCCGCGGATCGTGATATTCGGAGCCGGTCCCGATGCC
>JAJXWE010000191.1 GCA_021781775.1 Pseudomonadota bacterium
GGTCATCTGCAGACCGGCATAGCCGCACGGATTGATGCGCCCGAACGGCTCGAGGTCGTTGCACACGTTGAGCGCGATGCCGTGGTAACTCGAGCCGCGGCGCACGCGGATGCCGACGCTCGCCAGCTTGCGCCCCGCGACGTACACGCCCGGTGCCTCGCGGCGGCACTCGGCGGCGATACCGAGCTCGGCCGCGTAGTCGATGACCGCCCGCTCCAGGGCGGTAACCAGGTCGCGCACGCCCAGGCCCGCCCGGCGCAGATCGAGCAGCGGGTAGACGACCAGCTGCCCCGGCCCGTGGTAGGTCACCTGGCCGCCGCGGTCGATGCGCACCACCTCGGTGTCGCGCGCGGCAAGCACGTGGGCGGGGTCGGCATTCATGCCGAGCGTAAAAACCGGCGGATGCTCGAGCAGCCAGATCTCATCGCGCGTGGCGGGTGTGCGCTCGTCAGTGAAGCGCTGCATGGCGCGCCACGTCGGCTCGTAGGGGACGACTCCGAGCCGGCGCACCAGCGGCTCGGGCAGCAACCCGCAGGAAGCATCGGGTGCCGGCTGCACGCTGTCCACTCCGCCGCGGTTCAGCGCGGTTCGGCCGCGAGGCGCGCGTTGTCGAGCCCCGCGTTGTTGCGGTTCAGCGCCTGCTCGGCCCGATAGCTCGAGCGGACCAGCGGCCCGGAAACGCACTCCAGAAAGCCGAGTTCGAGCGCGTAGCGGCGGTACGCATCGAACTCGGCCGGCGTCACGAAGCGCTCCACCGGCAGGTGGTTGGCGGTCGGTCGCAGGTACTGACCGAGGGTGACGATGTCTACGGCTGCAGCGCGCAGATCGCGCAGCGTGGTGTGGACCTCCTCGTCCGTCTCCCCGAGCCCGAGCATCAGGCTACTCTTGGTCAGCACCGCGGGCCGGTGCCGCTTGGCGTGACGCAGCACCTCGAGCGTGCGGTCGTAGCCGGCCCGCGGGTCGCGCACCGGGTGCGTCAGGCGGCGTACAGTCTCGATGTTCTGCGCGAACACCTCGAGCCCGGCGTCGACCACGGTCTCGACGTCCTTCAGCACACCCTGGAAATCCGGCGTCAGCGCCTCGATGGCGGTCTGCGGATTGCGTCGCTTGATCGCACCGACGCAGGCCGCGTAGTGCGCGGCGCCCCCGTCGGCGAAATCAGCACGGTCCACCGAGGTCAGCACGACGTAGCGCAGTTTCATCAGCGCCACCGTGCGCGCGCTGTTTTCCGGCTCCTCGGCATCGAGCCAGCCGTGCGGGTTGCCGGTGTCGACCGAACAGAACCGGCAGGCGCGCGTGCACACCGCCCCCATCAGCATGAGGGTCGCGGTGCCGGCGTTCCAGCACTCCCCGATGTTCGGACACTTCGCCTCTTCACACACGGTGACCAGGCGGTGCTCGGCGACCATGTGCTTGACGCTCTGGAACCCGCTGCCCGCGGGCGCACGGGCACGCAGCCACGGGGGCTTGCGGCCCGGGGCCGCGCCGGCGGCCGGTGCGGCTCCCTTGATACCGTCGCGGATGGCCGTAAACCCTTGTGGGGTAACGTATTTTTCGCCGCTACGGGCCCGGCCCTGCTCGGCGACGACGGGGATGTCTTTCAGGCTCGACATGAATGCATTGTACGGCGAGCCGCCCCGTCGGCCCTAATCGGCGCCCCGCGCGCGCACGTGCGCATCCAGCCAGGCCAGCCGCTCCGCCGAGCCGACGTCGAACCACTCGCCCCGGTGCACCCGACCGAGCAGCCGGCCGGCGGCGATGGCCCGGCGCAGCAGCGGCAGCAGCGGGAAGCGCCCGGACGGTCCGCCGGCGAAGAACTCCGGCCGGTACAGGCCGATGCCCGTGTAGGTGAAGCGATCCACGGGCGCCTCCACCACTTTCCCGTCCCGCAGCGCGAAGTCCCCTGCGGGATGATGCTCGGGATTGGGGGCGAGCACGATGCTCGCCTCGGCGCCGGCGGGCAACGCCCCGAGCGTAGCGAAATCCAGGTCAGTCCAGACGTCGGCGTTGACGACGAGGAACGGCTCCGGCCCGAGCAGCGGCAGCGCATGGGCGATTCCGCCGCCGGTCTCGAGCGGCACCGGCCCCTCCTCGCTGTAGCGGATCCCGAGACCGAAGCGCTCCCCGTCACCGAGCGCCGCGCGGATCTGTCCGCCCAGCCAGGACAGGTTGATCACCACCTCGCCGATGCCGGCGCGGGCG
The DNA here is from genome assembly GCA_021781775.1 of Pseudomonadota bacterium. Classification (GTDB taxonomy): domain Bacteria; phylum Pseudomonadota; class Gammaproteobacteria; order Steroidobacterales; family Steroidobacteraceae; genus 13-2-20CM-66-19. The sequence continues at coordinate 2,203 of JAJXWE010000191.1, forward strand.
AGCCTCTCCAGGTGGTACTCGATCAGCGCCCGCCCGGCCACCGGAACCAGCGGCTTCGGCAGCGCATCGGTGATCGGCCTGAGCCGCTCGCCCCGGCCGGCCGCGAGCAGCATCGCCTTCATCCGGCCCGCCCGGCGACGGCGCGCGCGTTGGCCCGCGGCAGCTCCGCGGCGACGCGGCCCGCGAGCAGCTCGCCGAGCGGCCGCAGCTGCGCATAGCAGCCGCAGGCCTCGCACACGTAACGCAGCGTCAGGGGCAGGTCGGCGAGGTAACCGCTCTTGCCATCGCGGTGCCACAGCCGGGCGAAGATGCCGAGCACTTTCAGGTGCCGCTGCACGCCGATCAGATCGAACCAGCGCCGGAACTCCTGCGCGTCCTCGCCGGCCGGCCCGCCCCGCGCGGCAAGCCGCGCGCGGTAGCCGTCCACCCATCCGAGCACGCGCTCGCGCGGCCAAGCGATGTAACAGTCCTTCAGCAGCGAGACCAGGTCGTAGCCCACCGGGCCGCGCAGCGCATCCTGGAAATCGAGCACGCCGGGGTTGCCCTCGGCGGTGACCATGAGATTGCGCGAGTGGTAGTCGCGGTGTACGAACACCTGCGGCTGCCCGAGCGCCTCGCCGATCAGCCAGTCGAAGCTCGCCTCGAGCATCTGCCGCTCGGCCGCAGTCGGATCAAGGCCCAGGTGCCGGACGAGGAACCACTCGGGCATCAGGTCCATCTCGCGCTTCAGCGCGGTGCGATCGTAGGGGGCGAGCTGAGCGGCCGCCTCACCGCCTTCGAGCTGCAAGGTCACGAGTGCCTCGAGGGCATCGGCGTACAGTCCTTCCTCGGCGCCCGGCTCGGCGAGGCGGGCGAGGTACGGCGTGCGGCCGAGATCCTCGAGCAGCAGCAGGCCGCGCTCGACGTCGGCCTCGTACACGTGGGGCACATGGATGCCGAGCGGCTCGAGCATCCCGCTGACGCGAAGGTACGGACGCACGTCCTCCCGTGCGGGTGGCGCATCCATGACGACGTAGGTGCCGGCGGCGCAGAACGCGCGGAAATAACGGCGAAAGCTCGCATCGCTCGAAGCCGGCTCGATGTGCTGCGGCCGGATGCGCAGCTCGCTCGAGAGCCAACCCTGCAGCAGCTCGAGCCGCGCGTCTTGATCAACCATGCGGTGCTTTGGGCCCACGGGAATACGGGCCTGCCATTATAATCCGCTCCCTCATGCCGCGTTGGAGCCCACTCTGGACCGCCCTGCTGTCGTTCGGCGGCATGCTGTCCCCTTGCCTGTGGGCCGCCGAGGCGCCGAGCCCTCCGCCAGCGCAGGCGGGCGCGGCACACGCGACGCGCCGGCGCTCAGCGCTGCACCGCCTCGCCGCCGGCGGCGAGGTCCAGGCGACGGCGGATCGGGCGACGCTCAGCAAGAACGGGCAGCTGACGCTCGCCGGTCACGTCGTGCTGCGCCAGGGGGAACGCCAGATCCAGGCCAACCACCTGGATTACGACAGCCACAGCGGCGCGCTCAGCACCCAGGGCGGGATCACGTTCACCGACCCCGAGGTGCGGGTGACCGGCAAGGGCGGGCGGTATTCCCCGACCCGCGGCGCGCAATTCGAGTCGGCACATTTCGCGCTGCAGAAGCGGGTTGCCCGCGGCACGGCGCAGCTGATGCGCCTGACGCCCGAGGGGGTGCTGTACCTGCAGGGCGTGAGCTTCACCACCTGCCCGCAGATCCAGCCGTCGTGGGTGCTCAAGGCGGGTGCCATCACCCTCGATACGCGCAAGCGCATCGGCTACGGCAGGAACGCCCGCATCGACCTGCACGGCGTGCCGATCATGTATCTGCCGTGGGTGTCCTTCCCGCTCGGCAACGTGCGCAAGAGCGGCTTCCTGTTTCCGACGTTCGGCAACACCTCGCGCGGCGGCCTGCAGGTCTCGGCGCCCTTTTACTGGAACATCGCGCCGAACGCCGACCTGACGCTGGTGCCGACGGAGTATCAGCACCGCGGGGTCGACGCCGGCGGCGAGCTGCGCTTCCTCACCCGCCGCCAGTACACCGACCTGAAGTGGGACTATCTACCCAACGACGTGAGCTATCTCGGCGGGCGCAGCCGCAGTCGTGTCCAGCTCGACAGCGTCATGAACCTGCCGCGCGGCCTGCGGCTGACGCTCGCCGGAGAGAACGTGAGCGACAGCGCCTACTTCGAGGACTTCGCCACCGGCCCCGAGGGCACGAGCACCGCGTTTCTAGACCGGCGCGCCACGCTCTCGTACCGCAGCGTGCACTGGAATATCCGCGGCATGGCCCAGCAGTTCCAGACGGTGGACAGCACCCTGCCATTCAACGATCGGCCCTACGCGCGCGTGCCGGACATTACCGTCGACTCCGACTATGGCTGGGGTCCCGGCGATGTGCTGCGCTACGGATTCAAATCCGAGCTGGTCGACTTCCAGCGCTCCGACCACTCGACGGCGGTGAGCGGCTGGCGCTTCGACGCCATGCCGCGGGTATCGCTTAATTTCGACGGGCCAGGCTATTTC
>JAJXWE010000192.1 GCA_021781775.1 Pseudomonadota bacterium
CCGGGCGCGCCGAGCGGCTCGGCGCTCATCCTCGTCGAGCCGAACGGCGAGAACCGCATCGTCGTGGTCAAGGGCGCCAACGACCTGCTGACCCCGGCGGACGTCGATGCCGCCACCGCGCTGATCGCGGCCGCCGACATGGTGTTGCTGCAGTTCGAGATTCCGCTCGAGACCATCTATCACACGATCCGCGTGGCCCGCGCGCACAACGTGCGCTGCATGGTCAATCCGGCACCGGCCCTGCCGGTCGATCTCACCCGGCTCGCCGCCGCCGACTACCTGATCCTGAACGAGACCGAGGCCGAGGTGCTCACCGGCCTTGCGGTTCACTCCGCCGCCGAGCGCGACGCCTGCATCGACAATCTGCTCGCGAGCGGCTTCCGGCGCGTCGTGTTGACCCTTGGCGCCAAGGGCTCGCTGCTCGCCTCGCCGGAAGCACGCCTGCACGTCGCCCCGTTCGCGGTCAATGCCGTGGACACCACCGGCGCGGGCGATGCGTTCATCGGCAGCCTCGCGACCTTTCTCACCGAGGGCATGGCCGAGCCCGAGGCGGTCAGCCGCGCCAATCTGTACGCGGCGCTCTCGGCGACGCGCCTCGGCACGCAGAAGTCCTTCGCGCGGCGCGCGGAATTCGAGGCCGAGCTGCTGCGCCGCAGCCGCGAGGCGCAGCCGCGCGCGCCGCGCTAAAAACGCATCCGATACCAAAAAGCCCGGGGGTCTTAAATCCATGTTCATCGTACAGAACTATTCGCTGGCCGTGGCATTGTGCGTGATCACCATGCTCTGCTGGGGATCATGGGCCAACACGCGCAAGCTCGCGCCGGCCGCGTGGCGCTTTGAGCTGTTCTACTGGGACTACGCGCTCGGCGTGCTCGCCATCGCACTCGTCTTCGGCATGACGCTCGGCTCGAGCGGTCATGTCGGGCGGCCGTTCTTCGCCGATCTCGATCAAGCCAGCCGCGCGAGCCTCGGTCACGCGCTGTTCGGCGGAGTGGTGTTCAACCTCGCCAATATCCTGCTGGTCGCGGCCATCGAGGTCGCCGGCATGGCCGTGGCGTTTCCAGTGGGCATCGGCATCGCGCTCGTGCTCGGAGTCATTCTGAACTACCTGGCCGTTCCGGTGGGCAACCCGCTGCTGCTCGGCGCCGGTGTCGCGCTCGTGACGCTCGCCATCGTGCTCGATGCGCTGGCCTATCGCCGCCAGACCCGCAGCGCCGTGCGCGTGAGCATGAAGGGCCTGCTGCTTTCGCTCGCCTGCGGGATCTTCATGGGCGTGTTCTACCGGTTCGTCGCCGCGGCGATGTATCCGGACCCGCTGCACCCGGTCGCCGGCCTCATGGGCAGCTACGCGGCGGTGTTCGTCTTTGCGGTCGGCATATTCCTCAGCAACTTCGTGTGGAACACCCTCGCGATGCGCTTCCCGGTCATGGGCGAGCCGGTGCCGTTCGCGCACTACTGGCGCGGCGGCTTCGGCACGCACTTGGCCGGAATCGTCGGCGGGGTGATCTGGGGCATCGGCATGTCGCTGAACATCATTGCCTCGGGCCGAGCCGGCTTTGCGATCTCCTATGGCCTCGGCCAGGGGGCGACGATGATCGCGGCGTTCTGGGGGGTATTCGTGTGGCGGGAGTTCCGCAACTCTGCGCGCGGGGTGCCCGCCCTGCTGGGCGCGATGTTTGTGTGCTTCATCGCCGGGCTGGGACTGATCGTGCTGTCCCGCACGATCTGATCACGAGGCGCCGGCGGCGCGGCGAGTGGGATATCGGGCGGAATCTTTACGGAGCGCTATACATGACAAGACGGTCCTTGCCTCTTCTGCGGCTGATCACCGTGCTCACGATGGTGCTGGCCGGCGGGCTCGCCGGCGCCGGGGTGCCGGCGGCACGCGCTGCCGATGCCCGGCCGAAGGTGATCTTCGACCAGGATACCTTCGGCCCCGGCGGCTCGGACATGCAATCGGCCCTGATGCTGCTGCAGGACCGCAGCATCAACCTGCTCGGCATCACCGTGGTGACCGGCGATGGCTGGCGGGACGAGGAGGTCGCGCACATGCTGCGGCTGCTCGAGATCGCGCATCGCACCACGGTGCCGGTGTACGCCGGGGCCGAGTTCCCGCTGCTCAACACCCGGCGGCGCGAACGCGCCTGGCAGCAGCTCTACGGCAAGCTCTTCTACGACGGAGCATACATGCGGCACTGGCCGCCGGAGAGCACCGTGGACTGGACTGCGCTGCACCCGTCCCGGCCGGACTGGGTGCCCCCGCTGCCCGAGGGCGCCCCGAGCATCCGTGCCGCGCCCGGCAGCGCCGTCACGTTCCTGCTGCGCATGGTGCACAAGTACCCGCACCAGGTGACCATCATCGCCGCAGGCCCCATGACCGACCTGGCACTGGCGGCGAAGCTCGACCCAAGCTTCGCCTCGCTCGCCAAGCAGCTGGTCTTCATGGGCGGCAGCTTCAATCCGCAGCCAGCCGACAATCCGTTCGCGAGCGACTACGACAGCGGATCGCGTGTGGAATTCAACATGCGCTTCGACCCCGAGGCCGCCTCGATCGTCCTGCATCAGCCGTGGCACAAGATCACCGAGGTGCCGGTGGATGCGACCAGCCCGACGCTGATGTCGCGGCAGATGCTGCGCGAAGTGGCCCGCGGCCACGCTCCCTTCGATGCCTACCTCGGCCGCTTCGGTCAGGTCTATCCGCTCTGGGACGAGTCTGCCGTGGCGGTGTGGCTCGACCCGGCGCTGATCACGCGTGAGAAGACGTTGCAGGTCGACATCGACACCGGCTTTACGGCCGACTACGGGGCAACCGTCAGCTGGCCGGACGGGACCGGCCCGGACCTGGGCGAGCAACCGGTGCACGTGGTGTTCGGCCTGGATGTGCCGCAGCTCAACCAGCTCGTCCTGCGGCTGCTGACAGCCCCCAAACCGATCGCGGTGTTCGAGCGGCCCGCCCGCAAGCCCTGAGCGCACCCCCACGGGGGCGCCCGCAGCGGCGCGCCCCCGCAGGCGGTGTCGCGCCGCTGCGATGATGACCGTTTCATGACACGGGCCCCAGGGTCCGCAAGCCGCGTTACACTCTCGCCCGGCACGGAACGCACCGCGGCCTCTGGAACCCGGACTGCAACCGCGCCGACCCGGAGTTCCAACAGGAGTGACCCGCATGAGCGAGGCAGCGCAGACCCGCAGAGCCTTCCTGAAATCCCTCACTGCCGCCGGCGGCGCAGCGCTGCTCGGCGGCACGGGCACGGCCCGCGGCGCATTAGCCGGCGCGGGTGCGGACCTCGCAGCGCTGCGGGGCCACATCGAGCACGTCATCGTGCTGTTCCAGGAGAACCGCAGCTTCGATCACTACTTCGGCGCCTACCGCCACCCGGCGGGCGCCGCGGTCACGGGCATCCTCGCTCGCGACGGCGGCATCGACCCGCGCTTCCATGGCCTGCAGAAGAATCCGGCCGGCATCCCCTACTCCTATCTGCCCCTGCCAGCCAACATCCCCGGTTTCGACAGCGCGCTGCTCGAGAATCTGCCGTTTCACCTCGCGCCGTTCATACCGGCGAGCGAGAACGTGCCGTGGGACCCGGAGCACCACTTCTTCCGCATGTTTGCCCAAGTCGACAACGGTGCCATGGACCGGTTCGTGGCGCTCGCCCTGAAGCGCCACCATGCGCCGTTCCGCCACGCCGCCGAGCGGGACATCATGCTGCTCGATGAGTCGCGCCCGTCCGGACCGGTGCTCGGCTTCTACACCCGCGCGGACATCCCCGACTACCACCGCCTCGCCGATGAGTACGTGCTGTTCGACCATTTCTTTCAGGCCATGTCGGGCGGTTCGACCTGCAACGCGCTGTATCTGGTGGCGGCGCGCTCGGCCCGTTGGCGCGAGGCGCCCGAGAGCCTGCGCGGCAGCTTCACCCCACCGTTGTTCGATCTGCCCTACGACCCGCACGGCATGCTCATCAACGACCTGCCGCCGCTCAACGGACCGACCGAGGCCGACCCCGGCGCGCTCAGGCACAGCCCGCCGCCCGCGGCGCAGACTTATCCCAACATCGGCGACCGGCTGAACGCCGCCGGCGTCTCCTGGGCCTGGTACAACGAGGGCTGGAACGCGGTGAAGCCCTGGGCGCTGAAGAGCGCCTTCGGCCGCGACAGCGGCTCGGCGGTCGTAGACACCGGCCGGCTGTACGTGCCACACCACAACCCCTTCCAGTACTACCCCAGCTGGTTCGACAACGTGCGCGCCGGTCACATCCGCGACAGCGAGGACTTCTTCGCCGACGCGCGCGCCGGGCGGCTGCCCGGCGTCTCGTTCGTCAAGGCCACCGGCGCGCACGACGAGCATCCGGCCGACTCCACCCCGCGCTGGGGCGAGCAATGGGTGATGCGCCTGCTGCGCGCAGTCGGGGAAGGCCCGGCCTGGGACCGCACCGCCGTGATCATCACCTACGATGAGGGCGGGGGATTCTGGGACCACGTGCCCCCGCCGCGGCCGGACGCCTATGGCTGCGGCACTCGCATCCCCGCGCTGCTGATCAGTCCCTGGGCCCGCCGCGGCTACGTCGATCACCGCGTGGCCGACACGACCTCGGTACTGGCCTTGATCGAGACGCGGTTCGGCCTGCGACCGCTGCAGAAGCGTGACGCTCGGGCGTACAACCTGCTCGACGGGCTGGACTTCTCAGGCACCGCCCGCGAGCCACGCTTCG
>JAJXWE010000193.1 GCA_021781775.1 Pseudomonadota bacterium
GTTCAGTCCGTCGATGTTCATCGCGCACGAGCCGCAGATGCCCTCGCGGCAGGAGCGGCGGAAGGTGAGCGAGGCATCGATGCTGCCTTTGATGCGGATCAGCGCATCGAGCACCATCGGGCCGCACTCGGCGGTGTCGAGCTCGAACGTGTCGAGACGCGGGTTCTCCCCGGAGGACGGGTCGAAACGGTAGATGCGGAACGTGCGCACCGCGCGCGAGCCGGCCGGCGCCTTGTGGGTCACGCCGGTGCGGATGCGCGAGTTGGGGGGCAGTCGAAACTCAGCCATCGGAAACCCTTGCTCAGTAAGTACGCGCCTTCGGCGGGACGGTCTGCACCTCGTCGGTGAGCGTGTTCAGGTGCACCGGTCGGTACTCGAAGCGCACCTGGCCCGGCCCCTCGACCGACACCAGCGTGTGCTTCATCCAGTTGACGTCATCGCGGCCGGGGAAGTCCTCGCGCGCGTGCGCCCCGCGGCTCTCGGTGCGGTTGCCCGCCGAGTGGATCGTCGCGGTCGCCTGCAGCAGCAGGTTCTCCAGCTCCATCGTCTCCATCAGGTCGGTGTTCCACACCAGCGAGCGGTCGGTGACCTGCACGTCGGCGAAGGACTCGAAAGTCTGCGCGAGCTTGCGCGCGCCCTCGGCAAGGGACTCCCCGGTCCGGAACACGGCCGCATCGAGCTGCATGATCTTCTGCATCTCCAGGCGGATCTCGGCGGTCGGGCGCGCGCCGCGCGCGTTGCGCAGCCGGTCGAGTCGCGCCACCGCGCCCTCGTGCGCATCCTTGGCGAGCGGCGCGTGGCGCGTGCCGGGCTTGATCAGCTCGGCGCAGCGGCGCGCGGCCTGGCGGCCGAACACCACCAGATCGAGCAGCGAGTTCGAGCCCAGTCGGTTCGCCCCGTGCACGGACACGCAGGCCGCCTCGCCGACGGCCATCAGGCCGGGCACCACGGCGTCGGGATTGCCGTCGCGCGCGCGCACCACCTCGCCGTGGTAGTTGCAGGGAATGCCGCCCATGTTGTAGTGCACGGTGGGCTGCACCGGGATGGGCTGACGCGTCACATCGACGCCGGCGAAGATGCGCGAGGTCTCGGCGATGCCGGGCAGGCGCTCGTGGATCACCTCGGGCCCCAGGTGCTCGAGGTGCAGGTGAATGTGATCGTGCTCGGGACCGACGCCGCGGCCCTCGCGGATCTCGATGGTCATGGCGCGGCTCACCACGTCGCGCGAGGCGAGATCCTTGGCGTTCGGCGCATAGCGCTCCATGAAGCGCTCGCCCTTGGCGTTGGTGAGGTAGCCGCCCTCCCCGCGCACGCCCTCGGTGATCAGGCAGCCGGCCCGGTAGATGCCGGTCGGGTGGAACTGCACGAACTCCATGTCCTGCAGCGGCAGCCCGGCGCGCAGCACCATGGCGTTGCCGTCCCCGGTGCACGAGTGCGCCGAGGTGCAGGAGAAATACGCCCGGCCGTAGCCGCCGGTGGCGAGGATCGTCATGTGCGCGCGAAAGCGGTGCAGCTTGCCCTCGGTCATATCGAGCGCGAGCACGCCGCGGCAGACCCCGTCCTGCATGAGCAGATCGAGAGCGAAGAACTCCACGAAGAAGCTCGCCGAGCGGCTGATCGACTGCTGATAGAGCGTGTGCAGCAGCGCGTGCCCGGTGCGGTCGGCCGCCGCGCAGGTGCGCTGCGCGATGCCCTGGCCGAAGTGCGTGGTCATGCCGCCGAAGGGCCGCTGGTAGATCCGTCCCTCCCCGGTGCGCGAGAACGGCACGCCATAGTGCTCGAGCTCGATCACCGCCGCCGGCGCCTCCTTGCACATCAGCTCGATGGCGTCCTGGTCACCGAGCCAGTCCGATCCCTTGATCGTGTCGTACATGTGCCAGCGCCAGTCGTCCTCGCCCATGTTGCCGAGCGCGGCGCTGATGCCGCCCTGCGCGGCCACCGTGTGGCTGCGGGTCGGAAACAGCTTGCTGATGCAGGCGGTCGAGAGGCCCGCCTCGGCGAGCCCGAGCGTGGCGCGCAACCCGGAGCCACCCGCCCCGACGACGATGACGTCGTAGGTATGATCTATGATTTCGTATGCGCTCATGCGGCGCCTCCCAACGCCACCTTCAGGATCGCGAACACGCCGGCGGCCGCGGCGAGCACGTGCAGATAGTTCGACAGCGCGAGCGCGATGATGCGCGCGCCGCGGTTGGCAACGTAGTCCTCGAGCACCACCCGCACGCCGAGCAGGGAATGCCAGGCCGCCGTCACCACCAACAGCATCAGCAGCAGCGCAGTGGCGTCCTCGTGCAGCCACAGCCGCACCGTCGCGTAGTCGAGCGAGGGCAGCGAGAGCAGCGAGACGACGAACCATATCGCCAGCGGCGCCAGTGCCACGGCCGTCAGGCGCTGCAGCCACCAGTGGTGCACGCCCTCCTTGGCCGCGCCGCGCCCGAGCACCCGACCCAACGGGGTGCGCAGGCTCATGATGCGTGCCCCCGCAGCAGCCACAGCGCGAGTCCGGCGAAGAGCACCGCACTCGCGATCAGCACCAGGTAAGCGCTGGCGCGTGACTGCGCGCGCTCCAGGCCGCGGCCGCTGTCCCACACCAGGTGGCGCACGCCGGCGCACAGGTGGTAGGAGAACACCGCGAGCAGCGCCAGCCACAGCAGCTTGACGATGCCGAGCCCGAGCAGCGCCTCGGCGCGCGCGTAGGCGGCCGGCCCGGCCGCGGCGGCCAGCAGCCAGCACACGAGCACGATCAGCCCGAGCGTGAGCACCAGCCCGGTGGCGCGGTTGAGCACGGAGGTGAGCAGCGTGTAGCGGTGCATCCGGTACACGGACAGGTGCGGCGAGGTGGGTCGTTCGGCCATGGCTACTCGGGGAGTTCAGAAATCGATACAGCGGCCCTGGCGCTCCCAGTCGCCGAAGCGCGTCGGCTCCGGTCCCGCAGGGCCACCGATCTCGCGGGTTAAGCTGGGGGGAGGCGCGGCGGCAGCGGTCGCCGGGCCCGCGGGCGCGCCGGCCTGCGTTGCGCTCGGCGGCCGGGCCTGGGTGGAGTCGTCCTGCATGTGCAGCAAGTCTGCCAGAATCGCCCTCTGCCCGCCACGGCACAGCCTGACCCCCGGCGACCTTCCGGGCTATGATTAATGCTATGAATTCCGAATTGCATCGTACCGAGCTCGAGGATCTGGGCGTGCTGCGCTTCACCGGCCCGGACGCGGTGCGCTTCCTGCAAGGACAGCTCTCGAGCGATGTGACGCGCGTGGCGACCGGGTACGCAACGCTCGCCGGTTATCACAACCCCCAGGGCCGCACGATCGCGCTGCTGCGTCTCGTGGCGCTCGCCGAGGGCGAGCTGCTCGCGCTGCTGCCGCGCGAGCTCGCCGCAGGCGTGGCGCAGCGGCTGACGAAGTACGTGCTGCGCGCCAAGGTCGTCATCGCCGAGGTGTCGCAGGAGTGGCGCGTGAGCGCGCTCGCGCCGGCGGCCGAGCTGACCCGCGGCGAGCCTGCCGGTTCCGACTCCGCGCCGCGCGCAGCCGCAGAGCCGATCCGCCTCGCCCTCGGCGAGCAAGCGGCGCGCTGGCTCGAGCTCGCGCCGCGCACCGCCGCGAGCCACCTCGACCCGGCGGCACGCGAGCAGTGGCGGCTGCTCGAGATCCGCGCGGGCATCCCGCAGGTGTACGCGGCCACCTCCGAGCGGTTCGTCGCGCAGATGTTGAATCTCGATGCGCTCGGGGCCATCGCCTTCGACAAAGGTTGCTACAGCGGCCAGGAGGTCATCGCCCGGGCGCACTACCGCGGCCGCGTCAAACGGCGCGCGCAGCGCTGGCGCTCGCGCGCCCCGCTCACGCTCACCCCCGGGGATGCCGGCGTGCTGCCGGACGGGCGTGCCTTCGAAGTGGTGCACGGAGCGTGCCTGCCCGACGGGCGCTGCGAGTTCCTCGCCGTGGCGCCGCTGGGGCCGCCCGAGGGCGACTCAAGGGGCGAGGCGCCGACGGTGGACGCCGAGCCGCTCGATCTGCCTTACGCGCTGACGCCGTAGCGCGCCGGGCTACAGATCGATCAGCGTCACTTCCCCGGGAGTGATCGGCCGCTCGAGAAAGCGCGCCCCGATGCGCGCGAAGCGCTCCGGGGCGTCCGTGGCGAGCAGGCGCAGAGTGCCCGGCCCGCGGCTGTTCGCGAGCCCCGCCGCCGTGAGCGCCGCGCGCACGCGGCGCGCGGTGGTCTCGGCCGAGTCGACGATGCACACCTCGGGTCCGACCGCGGCCCGGATGGCCCCGACCAGCATCGGAAAATGCGTGCAGCCCAACACCAGCGTGTCGGGTGCCGGCGCGCCCGCGGCGAACAGCGGATCGAGGTAGTGATGCGCGAGTGCTTCGGCGATCGGTCCTTCGGCGAGACCCTCCTCGGCGAGCGCGACGAACAGCGGCGCCGGGCGCGCCTGCACTTCGGCCTCGGGCCGGCCGCGCCGGATCGCCTGCTCGTACGCGCGGCCGCGCACCGTGCCCTCGGTGGCGATGACGGCGATGCGGCCCGAGCGCGAAGCCGCGCACGCCGCCTCGGCGCCCGGCTCGATCACCCCGATCACCGGCACCGGGGCGATGTGCGCGCGCACCGCCGGCAGGCCGACCGCCGAGGCGGTGTTGCAGGCCACCACCAGGCACTTGATGTCGTAGCCGGTGAGCGCCTCGGCGGCCTGCAGCGCATAGCGTGTCACCGTCG
>JAJXWE010000194.1 GCA_021781775.1 Pseudomonadota bacterium
GCCTTCTTCTCGCCGCGCGCCTCGTAGACCATCCCGAGGCGATCGTATCCGTCATGGACCTCGGGGTAGCGCTCAAGGAATGTCCTGGCCGCCTGCTCGGCTTCGTCGAGCTTGCCTTCGTGGACGAGATCGATCACCGCGTTGGAGTCGCGGGTCAGTTCGTCGCCGTCATCCTCGAGGAGGCGTCCGCAGAAGTCGCACTCGTGATGGCCGTGAGCATGATCGTGGGCATGCTGCCGTGCGGCGGTGGCGCGAGCCTCGGCCGCCGCTTTGCGCGCGTCGATTTCGGCTTGCTTCTCCTTCGGCAGGCAGCAGCGCTTGTATTTTTGCCCACTGCCGCACGGGCAGGGATCATTGCGTCCGGGCTTGGCCATGACTTACGGGAGACGGCGGCGATGTGTCAGCGGATATTGAACGATGCGGCATTTTACCGGCTATTGCTGCGTGTGGATGAGGATATGGCCGCCACCGAGCAGGCGCGACGCTGCCGCAAGTGCGGTGCGGCGCTGCACGTCGGGCACTTTGCCCGCAAGCCTCGTGCTGTGCCGGCAGGGGTAGGCGAGGACTATCGCATGCGCTTCAGCTTCTGCTGTGCGAACCGGGAGTGTCGTAAGCGGCGCATGCCGCCCTCGGTGCGCTTTCTGGGCCCGAAGGTATACCCGTTCGCGGTCGTGGTGCTGATCTCGGCGATGCGCTGCGGGGGAAGTCCGAGGCGGATCCGTGAGCTACGGGAACTCGTCGGGGTGAGCCGGCATACGGTGATGCGCTGGCGGCGCTGGTGGCGCGAGACGCTGCCCGAGACAGGCTTCTGGCGTGGGGCGGCCGGGACACTCATGCCGCCGGTGGCCGCGGAGGAATTGCCCGCCGCGCTCCTGGAGCGCTTTGCCGGTACGTGCGCCGAGCGGCTGTTGTCGCTGTTGCGCTGGCTCTCCCCGATCAGCACTGGGAGTCCCGCCGTGCACGCTGCATAAGGGCGCCGCCCCCGCCCGCAGAGGATGCCCGTCGCGGGCGGGCAGCGGCGCCGATTACGGTGTGCCCACCTGATACGGACGGGGAGACAGAGGTGGGCAAGCCGAAAGATCCTTCGGTCCACGAGCGGTGGGCGCGGTTACGGTTCTCCGTGGTCGGACAACTGCTGGCCGCGCCGCCCAAGCGTGGCGATTTGCAGCACGAGCTCAAGGCGCTCGCCGCACGCGCCTGGCGCCATCCGGTGAGCGGCAAGCCGGTGCGCTTCGGACTCTCGAGCATCGAGCGCTGGTATGCACGAGCGCGACGTGAGGCGCGCGACCCGGTCGGCGTTCTGCGCCGCAAGGTGCGCTCGGACGCAGGCAGGCAGGACTCGGTGAGCCTCGCGGTGCGCGAGGCGCTGCGCGCCCAGTACGCGGCTCACCCGAGTTGGTCGACCCAACTTCAATATGACAACTTGCGTGCTCAGAGCGAGCGCAACCCGGCCCTCCGACCTATACCGTCGTACTCGAGCATCCGCCGCTTCTTTGAAGCCCAAGGCTGGCGCAAGCGCCGGCGACTGACCACGCGCGACACCGCCGGTGCGCGGCGCGCCGAGGCGCGCCTGATGAGCTGCGAGGTGCGCAGCTACGAGGCGCAATATGTGGGAACACTCTGGCACTGGGACTGTCATGTCGGGTCCCGCCCGGTGTTGACCGCACGCGGGCAGTGGGTGAGGCCAGCGCTCTTTGGCGTGATCGATGACCGCTCGCGCCTGGCCTGTCATCTGCAGTGGTATCTCGTTGAGAACGCACAGAATGTCGCGCACGGCCTGATGCAGGCGTTCTTGAAGCGGGGGATGCCAAGATCGGCGCTCAGCGACAATGGCGCGGCCAATCTCGCCGCCGAGGTGACCGAGGGGCTCGCGCGGCTCGGCGTTCTGCACGAAACCACTCTCGCGTACAGCCCGTATCAGAACGGCAAATGCGAGGTGATATGGGGCCAGGTGGAAGGTCGCCTCATGGCGATGCTCGAGGGCGTTGCCGACCTGACACTCGAGGCCTTGAACGAGGCCACCCAGGCGTGGGCCGAGTACGAGTACAACCGCGCCAATCACTCCGAGATCGGCAAGACCCCGCTCGAGCGCTTCCTCGCCGGCCCCGATGTCCTGCGTCGCAGCCCCGACACTGCGGCTGTGCGTCTCGCCTTCACCCGCACCGAGCAGCGTACCCAGCGCCTGAGCGATGGCACGATCGTCATCGACGCCCGGCGCTTGGAGGTCCCGAGCCGCTACCGCCATCTGCGCGATCTCACCGTGCGCTATGCCAGCTGGGATCTGTCCCAGGTGCACCTCGTCGATGAACGCTCTGGGCGGATCCTCTGCAGGCTCTATCCGCAGGACAAGCAGCGCAACGCCTCGGGCGTGCGCGCACCGCTCGAGCCGCTGGCCCACGGAGGCGCCGCGGTGCACCAGACCCCGGCCGCCACCGCGACCACCGCCACCGGCGCCGCCCCGCTGCTCGAGAAGCTCCTGGCTCAACAGGCGGCCACGGGGCTGCCGCCGGCGTACCTGCCCAAAGATGAACAACCTCCCGAGGAGAAAGACGATCCATGAACAAGAAACTGCTGTCGCTCTACGGCCTGAAGTGGAACCCGTTCGCCGCAGAGGTCCCCACCGAGGCCCTCTACCTCAGTCCCCGAGTGGACTCGTTCTGCTGGCGCGTCGAGCAGCTGATCGACGAGGGTGGGTTCGCGCTCGTGACCGGCTCGCCCGGCGTGGGCAAATCCGCCACCCTGCGCGTGCTCGCCGAGCGGCTCTCGAACCTGCGCGACGTGCAGGTCGGCATCCTGGCTCGGCCGCAAGCGGGCCTGGCCGACTTCTACCGCGAGATGGGCGAGCTGTTCGGCGTCGAGCTCCATCCGCACAATCGCCATGCCGGCGCCAAGGTGCTGCGCAGCCGCTGGCAGGCGCACATCGACGCCTCACTCTCGCGTCCGGTGTTGATCGTGGATGAGGCGCAGGAGGTCATCGTCACGGTGCTCGCGGAGTTGCGCCTGCTGTCCTCGGCGCGCCTGGACTCGCATCTGCTCTTGACCGTGGTGCTCGCCGGCGACCAGCGGCTCCTCGAGCGCTTCAAGAGCGAGGAGCTGCTGCCGCTGAACTCGCGCATGCGCGTGCGGCTCGCGCTCGATCGGGCCACGCCCGAGGAGCTGCGCGAGTGCCTGCAGCACGCCCTCACCAAGGCGGGGGCGCCGAAGCTGATGACCCCGGAACTCATCGCGACGCTCTGTGATCATGCGCAAGGAAACCTGCGCGCCCTGATGAACCTGGCCGGGGAGCTCCTGGCGCTTGCCGCGCAGCGCGAGGCGCGCCAGATCGACGAGCAGCTGTTCTTCGAGACCGTGGCCGCCTCGACGCCGGCCCAACTGAAAGTCGTCGGCCGAAAGCGGTGAGCACTCTGCCCGTCGAACCCGCCTGGAAGCTCTCGGGCCGCGCGCCCGAGAGCCGCTGGCTCCTCACCGGGCTCTGGAGCTGCGAGGCCGTCGGCATCGTCGGCGGCGAACCCAAATGCTGCAAGAGCTTCCTCGCACTCGATCTTGCCGTCGCGGTCGCCTCCGGGACGCCGGCCTTGCGGCGCTTCCCGGTCGCCTCCCCGGGGCGCGTGTTGCTCTATGCCGCCGAGGACGCCCTGCACATCGTGCGCGCCCGGCTCGAGGGGATCTGCGCCGCGGCGGACTGCCGTCTGCAGGACCTCGACATCCAGGTAATCACCGCCCCGTCCGTGCGTCTCGATCTGCCTGCCGACCGCGACGCTCTCGAGCGCACCGTCGCGGACCTTAAGCCGAAACTCCTCATCCTCGATCCCTTCGTGCGGCTGCACCGGATCGATGAGAACTCCAGCGGCGAGGTCGCCCCTCTCCTGGCGTACCTGCGCGAGCTGCAGCGCCGGCATGCCCTCGCCGTGCTCCTCGTTCATCACGCCAAGAAAACAGCCGGTCACATACGCGCCGGCCAGGCGCTGCGCGGCTCCTCTGAGTTCCACGCCTGGGGCGACTCGAATCTGTATCTGCGCCGAGAGCCCTCCGGGCAACTCACCCTGACCGTCGAGCACCGCGCCGCTCCATCTCCACCGAGCCTGCCGCTCGAGCTACAGCAACACGGTCCAGCGCTCGCTCTCGCCGTCCTCGCGCCCACCGCAACCGACGTCCCGCCCAGCTCTCTCGACGAGCGCATCACCAGCGCGCTCGAGAGCGCCGAACGGCCGTTGCCACTCGCCGAGCTGCGCTCGCTCTGCCGCGTCCGCAACGCCACCTTGCACGAGCGGCTCACCGCGCTCACGCGCGCCGGTCACCTCGTGCGCGACACCGACGGCTACCGCCTCGCTCGTATCAACACAACAGAGACGCGAGAAGGTCCGTAGCGGAACCGATCGGGCTGCAGCGCTCGGTCCACCCCTCGGCCTCAATCAATGCGCGCGGTAGCGAGCCGGCTGGGAGCCGGCGTCGCTCCCTCACGGACGGGCGGCCTTCAGCAGATCCCCGATACTACCGGGCGCCACTGCCTCCCCTCCGCGGCAGTTGCGATCGAAGCCGCCCCCTCGCACGCCGTTCCCGTTCCCAATCTCTCTACAGAGTGCGGGAATGGGAACCGGGAACGCCCTCAAATAGCGGGCTCGGTGCGCCATCAAAAAGCGAGATCACGCTCACGCATGAAGATGAAGACCCCGCA
>JAJXWE010000195.1 GCA_021781775.1 Pseudomonadota bacterium
ATCTCTCGGCCTCATCGAGCGGGCGCAGCGGCAGCACCGCGGCGGCGGCGCAGCGTGATCCGAGGTCCGCCAGCGCCCAGCCGATGAGCGCCGGCGGGCTACGCGCTGCCATCACCAGCGCCCCGCCCCGCTCGGCCGCTTCGCGCACCAGCGTGAACAGCGCCCGCTCCCATTCGATCTGGCCGAGCACGGCATCCACGTCATCGAGGGCGAGGCACTGCAGCGACGGCAGCCCGCTGAGCAGCTCGACGCCAAGATCTGCCAGCTGCGTCAATGGCAGGTAGGCGGCGCGGCGCGTGCGGCCCGCGGCCGCGCAGAGCGCCTGCAGCAGGTGGGTCTTGCCCGCCCCTGGCGGCCCGCACAGCCAGCTCAGTCCGGCCTCGCCCGCGGCCGCGCGGCGCACGTGCTGGAGCGCCTCGGCATTGCGCGCCGGCAGGAAGCTCTCAAACACGGCGCGATCCGCGAGGCGCACGCCGAGCGGCAGCTGCTGCATCGACATCCGTCAGACCGCCTGCGCTGGAGCCATCCAGGCGCGGCGCGTGAACGTGAACACGTAATGCAGGCCCGAGAGCGCCGTGGTGGCAACCACGACGAGCGCGAACGCACGCAGCTCGCCGGCGAGCGGCAGGCGCACGGCGGCCGCGAACATCACGCCGGCCAGATACAGCAGCTGCGCGGCAGTGTTGATCTTACTGATCACCGTCGGGCGGCCGCGCAGCGGCCCGAACCACAGACGGTAGATGAGCGCCCCCAGGGCAATCATCACGTCACGCGCCACCGCCGCGGCGGTCACCCACCACGGCACCAGCCCCAGCCAGGCCGACTCGACGAACACGACGACGAGCAGCAGCTTGTCGGCAGTCGGATCGAGCACCTTGCCGAGCTGAGAGACCCAGTTGAACCGCTTGGCGAGAAAGCCGTCGAGGCCGTCGGAGATCGCCGCGACGACGAACAGCGCGAGGGCGAGATCGTAGCGCCCCGCGTGCAGCGCGTGGGCCACCGGCCAGATCAACGCCAGCCGGATCAGGCAGATCAGGTTGGGAATGTGGCGCACGGCTCAGGGCGGTGGCGCCGCCGGACTCGCCGCGGGGGAACCCTGGGATGGTGGCGCGGCAGCAGCGGCCGGCGTCGCGGAGGGAGCCGGCGCCGGGGGTGGCGGCGGAACGTAGCGATAGGCGAGCATGCCGGGGCCGCCGACCGGTCGGAAGCGCGGCGAGTCGGCCAGCATGCGGCTCACGCCCGCAGCGCCGCCCCGCGCCCACAGATTGAAGACCGCGTGGCTGCCGCTCAAACGGGCCACGAGGCTCTGGTGCACGCCCGGCACGGCCGCGAGCATGGTTTCGACCTGGGCGTAGTCATCAAGCGTCTGCAGCCCCTCGATGCGCACCGGCGTCTCGACGACGCTATCGGCGCTGCTGGCCGCCAGAGGGGGCGCCAGAAGACGTACCGTGGCGGCGATCCCCGTCGTGACCGAGCCGGTGAACCGTCGCATCATGAACGGGGTCACCAGCGTCCAGCGCCAGGTGTCCGCCTGTCCAGCCGCCGAGGCCGCTGCCCCGGGCGCCACCGCCGCCGGCAGGCTCGCCGCAGCGGGGGTCGGCCCGGCGCCGGAGGCGCTCGGCGTCGCTGCCGGGTTCACGTCCTGGCCGATGAGCATCTGCTCGGCACCGAAGTTGTGCACCATGGCGAGCAGCGACTGGCGCGACAGCAGACGGCCGTTCGCATCGCGCACGGCGAGCGGCACGATGCTGATGGGCAGCCCGCGCGTTTCGGCGGCCTGCTGCACGGCCGTGGCGGCGAGCGCCTGCTGCGACGGTCCGGGCAATCCACCGAGCACGATCAGGGTAAAGGGACGGTCAGCGCTCCAGAGATTACGCCCGGCGGCGCGGATCGCCTGCGCCAGGGCGGCAGCCTTGAAGCTCACCTGCAGCTCGCCGGCCGCGCCGTGCTGGTAGCCCTGGACGTAAGCGGCCGCGTTCACCACCAGGGCGGCGAGCTGCGGGTCGCTGGCCGCGCGGGTATGGCCGGTGGCGCGCACCAGTACGGCCTGCATCGCCGGGGCGAGCGCCGCCGGCGTCGAGTCCGCGACATCTATTGTGAACACCGGCACCTCGCGCGCCGCCCGGCACACCACCGGAAGCGTCGCGCACGCCAGCAGCGTCAACAGGCGCCCTACGCGGCGCAATGGAATGCTCATGCGAACCGGCATTCGATCCTGATGTTCGTACCGCGCTCATGCGCCGAACGGTACAATATCACACGCGACTCGGCCGCACGGCGGCGCATCCCACCCGGAACTTCGACTCCATGAGTGACCCGAAAAGCCCGCGCGGCATGACCTATCGTGATGCCGGTGTCGACATCGATGCCGGCGATGAACTCGTCGAGCGCATCAAGCCCCACGTCGCCCGCACGCGCCGGCCGGAAGTGCTGGCGGGCGTCGGCGGATTCGGTGCGCTGGTGGAGATTCCGGCGGGCTACCGTCGTCCCGTGCTGGTCTCCGGCACCGACGGGGTGGGCACGAAGCTGCGTCTGGCGATCGACACCGGCCGGCACGACACGATCGGCATCGACCTGGTCGCGATGTGCGCCAATGACGTGCTGGTGCAGGGCGCAGAGCCGCTGTTCTTCCTTGACTACTACGCCACCGGCAAGCTGCGGGTCGAGATCGCCGAGGCGGTGGTCCGCGGCGTCACCGAGGGTTGTCTGCAGGCCGGCTGCGCGCTGGTCGGCGGGGAAACGGCCGAGATGCCGGGCCTGTATCACGGTGAAGATTACGATCTGGCTGGCTTCTGCGTCGGGGTGGTGGAGCGGGATGCGATCATCGACGGACGCGACACCCGTGCCGGCGATGCGCTCATCGGCCTGCCCTCCTCCGGTCCACACTCCAACGGCTACTCGCTGATCCGCAAGCTGCTCACCAAGAGCGGCGCCGACCGGCACACCACGCTCGAAGGCAGGAGCCTGTTCGAGCGACTGCTCGCTCCGACGCGCATCTACGTCAAGCCGGTGCTCGCCCTGGTGCGCCGCACGCCGGTGCGCGCTCTGGCGCACATCACCGGCGGCGGATTGCTCGACAACATTCCGCGCGTGCTGCCCGAGGGCCTCGAGGCGGTACTCAAGCGGCGCAACTGGCCGCAGGATCCGGTGTTCGACTGGCTGCAGCGCACCGGGCGGATCGACCCGGCCGAGATGCACCGCACCTTCAACTGCGGCATCGGCATGGTGGTGATCGTGCCGGCCGGGCACGAGACCACCGCGCTCGAATTCCTGGCGGCACATGGCGAACCGGCGCACCTGATCGGGGAAGTCCGCGCCGGCACCCGCGGGGTCGTCATCGAATGAGCGAACGGCCGGCGCTGCGGCTCGGCATCCTCATCTCCGGCCGCGGCTCGAACATGGCGGCGATCGCGCGCCAGTGCCACGACCGACGCATCGGCGCGCAAGTTGCGGTCGTGATCTCCGAGCGGCCCGAGGCCGCCGGCCTCACCACGGCGCGTGAGTATGGTATTCCGGCCCGCGCGATCGCCTGGCCCGGCGCGGACCGCGGTGCGCAGTTCGAGGCCGCCGCGCAGACGGTGCTCGCCGAGGCGGGCGCCGAGCTGATCGTGCTGGCCGGCTTCATGCGCATCCTCTCGTCCGCCTTCGTGCTGGCCCACGCCGGCGCCATTCTCAACATCCATCCCTCGCTGCTGCCGAAATATCCCGGCCTGCACACCCACCGCCGCGTGCTCGCGGCAGGCGAGCGCACGCATGGGGCGACCGTGCACTTTGTGACGCCCGAGCTCGACGGCGGACCGCGAGTGCTCCAGTCCCGCATTGCAGTGCGCCCCGGAGACACCGAGGAGACGCTCTCAGCCCGGGTTCAGGCCACCGAGCACATCATCTACCCGCGCGTCATCGGCTGGTGCGCCGAGGGGCGCCTCGTCTGGCGCGACGCGCTTGCGTGGCTCGACGGCCGGCCGCTCGCGCAACCCCTGCTCGAGGATTTCGATGCGTAACGCATACCGCTCGATGTTCGGCGCTGCCGCGCTCGTGATGCTGCTCGGAACGCTGGTGCCATGCCGCGCCGGAACCGAACCTGCCCCGCAGGCTGCCGTTCTCAAGCCGCCGACCTTTGTCGCCACCTACTCGGTGGCCTGGCACGGCATCACCGCCGGGGAATCCGTCCTGACATTGCGCCAGATCGTCCCGGGTGAATACGAGTACAGCTCCGTCGATCACGCGCACGGCCTGTTCTCGCTGTTCGTACCGCACGCGATCACGCAGGAGAGCCGTTTTCGGCTCGTGGACGGCCAGATCCAGCCACTCAGCTTTCGCTCCGAGGGCGGCGGTCCGCCGGAGGACGTGCGCTTCGACTGGACGCGCGGACGGGTCACCGGCACTGCCAAGCGCAAGCAGATCGACTTGAAGCTCGAGCCCGGCACCCAGGACCCCGGGTCGGTGCAGATCGCGCTGATGATGGGGTTTCTCGCCGGCCGGCCGCCGGCGAGCTTCTGGATGCTCAACACGGACGAGATCAACCAGTTCGAATTCGTGCGCCGCGGCGAGGCGACGCTCGACACTCCGCTCGGCCCGCTGCACACGCTGCTCTATACCAGCCATCACGGCACGGCGCGCCGTACCACCTACATGTGGCTCGCCCCGACGCTGGACTACCTACCCGT
>JAJXWE010000196.1 GCA_021781775.1 Pseudomonadota bacterium
GAGTGGGGCTACTAACCCCGGGGGCAGAGCGTCGCCCAGGCGGCTGCCGGCCTGCACCGGTGCGTCGCCGGAACTTGATCCGCGCTCAGAACCGCGCCCCAGGTCCGATGAGCGTCGGCGCAGCCAGCCTCGCCGGCTGCGCCGACGCACCGATCAGGACCCTGAGGCCGGCAGGGCCGGCGGACTGTTCATCGTCACCGCCATCCCCGTCGGCAGCGTGGTGATCCCGGCGGCGTAGGCCGCACTGTTCCACGCCTTGACGTCGTTGACGACCGAGCCGTTGTAGCGCGTGAGCAGCTGCTCGATCTCCGCGTGATCGGCGCGGATCAGCGCGAGTACCTGGGCGCGCGGCTTCTCGCCCCAGGGGCCGGCGCTCATGCCGTAGAGCGTCTCGACGTGCTGGTGCAGGTGCGAGAAATGGCGCAGGAAGTCTTCCTCGGCGTTGTGCTGCGTGTGCGGGTTCCACAGCACGTCCTGATAGGCGCTCAGCGTCTTCTGGAGCTTCTTCGCCTGCGCCAGCAGGGCCGCATTGCGCTTCGCCCAGTCCGCGTCCGTGCGGCCGCGCGCCAGCACTCCGGCCAGCGTCGTACGCATGGCCGAGACGTGGTTCAGCAGGCGATTGACCGCCGAAAGCTCCTCGCGCGCGGCCAAGCCGGCCTTCGTTTCGGCGCGGGCGGTGGTCAGGCTCACCGTGTAGCGCGGGTCAGACGTCACGGTCAGCGTCACGTGCTGCGTGTACGTCCCGGCATGCAGCGTGGCGGCGTAGCGGCCCGGCACCGCGCCCGGACCGAACCCACCGTGCCCGGGCGAGCCGAGCGGCGGGTTGAGTTTGACGGGGGCCTTGTAGCGCAGATTCCATACCACCGCGTCGAAGCCGGCCTTGCCGGGTCCGTGCAGCGTCGTCACCAGGGTGCCGGCGGCATCGCGGATCGTGATGCGCACCGGACCGTGATGCGCAGCCTTCTCGGTCGGCGTCGGCTTGATGGTCTTGGCGAGGTGATAGCTGATCACCGCGCCGGTGGGCGCGTTCGGGGCGACGTACGCGCTCGGTCCCACGCCATTGGTGCGCGAGGACTGGAGCTCGACGCCGGAAGATGCGCTGAACGCATGGAACGGCGCTTTTGCCACCGCAGCATCGTACTGCTCGAGTGGCCGCAGGTTGTCGAGCACCCAGATGCCGCGGCCGTGTGTGGCGAGCAGCAGTCCGCGGTGATCCGGCGCGAAGTTCACGTCCCACACCGACAGGCCATGCGGAAGGTTGGCGTGCAGCGGCTGCCAATGGTCGCCGTCGTCGAACGACACGTACAGTCCGGCGGAGATTGTGCCGGCAAACAGCAGCCCGGCGTGATTCGGGTCTTCGGTCACCACCTCGACGCTGCTCTGGGGCAGCCCGCTGGTGATGCGCGTCCAATGCTTGCCGTAGTCCGTGGTGCGATAGACGAAGGGCGCGTCGTTGCCGATCTCGTGACCGTCGAAGGCCGCGTAGGCGGTCCCTGCCGCGAACGGAGAGGGCTCGACGTGATAGACGCGGGCCCATTGCGGTGCGCCCGGCGGAGTCACCTTGCTCCAGTGTGCCCCGTCATCGCGGCTCACCCAGACCCAGCCGTCATCGGTACCGACCCAGATGACCTTCGGATCGCTCGGTGCGAGCGCGAGCGACTGGATGGTGTCGTACGTCTCCGCCCCGCTCATGTCGAGGGTGACCGGGCCGCCGCTCGGCTTCTGCTTGGCCTTGATGTTGCGCGTCAGGTCCGGGCTGATGACGCGCCAGTGCCTGCCGCCATCGGTGCTGTGGAACACCACGTCCGCGGCGATGTACACGTTGTTCGGGTCGCTCGGGGAGACCGCCACCGGGGTGGTCCAGTCGAAGCGGTACTTCTGCGCGCCGGGGTGTTTGCCCGAGAGCAGCAGACCGGCCAGCACGTCGCGCAGGTAGGGGTTGATCTCGCGCTTGCGGCCGGTGGTGCGGTCGAGCGTCGTTGCGAAGCCGTCATCGGTCGTGGCGTAGATCATCGCCGCATTGCTCGGGGCCGGCACGACGTACTGGCCGTCCCCGCCGGCGACATCGAACCAGTCCTGCGCGCCGGTTACCCCGCCGCGGTCATAGTCACTGCCCGCGCCGCACCAGGCATCGTTGTCCTGCAGACCACCGCAGACCAGGTACGGCCAGGGGTGGTTGGTCGCGCTCGCGGCCACCTGGTAGAACTGCTCGATCGGCAGGTTGTCGAGGTGCCGCCAGTGCTTGCCGGCGTCGAGCGACAGATATGCCCCGCCGTCGTTGCCCTGGATGATGCGCTTGGGGTTGTGTGGGTCGATCCAGATCGCATGGTGATCGACGTGCACGCCGGCGTCGGCATAGAACACGTGCGCACCACCGTCCTTGCTCTCCATCATTTTCATCGACAGCAGGAACAGCCGCTGCGGGTCGTTCGGCATCACCGCGAGCTGCGTGAAGTAAAACGGCCGCACGTCGCTGTTGTGGTTGTCGCTCACCTTGCTCCAGTGGCTGCCGAGGTCGTGCGAGACCCACAGCACGCCGCCCTTGGCCTGCAGCACCGCGTACACGGTGCTCGGCTGGCTCGGTGCGAAGGCGACGGCGCTGCGGCCGATCTTGCCGGTGGGCAGCCCGTGGGTGAGCTTCTTCCAGTGCACACCGCCGTCGGTGGACCGATACAGTCCGCCGCTCTTGCCGCCGCTGGTGAGCATCCAGGCGCGCCGCTGCAGCGGCCACATGCCGGCGATCAACACCTTGGGGTTGCCCGGCTCGAAGGCGAGGGTGCTGCAGCCGGTGTGATCGTTCAGGTAGAGCACGCGCTGCCAGTGCGCACCGTCGTCGGTGCTCATGAAGACCCCGCGCCGCGGGCCGCGCTTCCACAGATCACCGGTCGCGCAGGCGAACACCACGTTGGTGTTCTGCGGGTCGACGGCGATGGCCGCGATCTGCCCGGCACTGTGCAGGCCTTTGTCCTCCCAGGTCGCACCGCCGTCCGGACTGAAGAAGATGCCCGCGCCATTGAGCACGTCATTGCGCGGATTGGCCTCGCCGGTGCCCACCCAGAGCCAGTTCGGGTTGCCTCCGGCGAGCGCCATCGCGCCGATCGACTGGGTCGGCTCGTGCGTGAAGATCGCCTTCCAGCTCGTGCCCCCGTCCTCGGTCTTCCAGACCCCGCCGCCGGCGGCTCCGACGTAATACAGAGAGGAGTCGCCGGGCACGCCGAGCACGCTGGTGACACGACCGCCGGCAACCGCCGGGCCGAGGTCGCGGAACTTCAGTCCGTGAAACGGGGCCGGGTGCTTCGGTGCGGCTGTCGGGGCCGCGGCGGCCACGAGGCTGGTGCCCAGGAGTGCGGCGGTCGCCAATGCCAGGATCGGGCGCATATGGGAATCTCCCATCAGACGGATCGGGTTGGGGCCGCCAAGGTACCCTTTTGCATGTGCGGACGGGCACCGTTTTGCCACGGCCTGTCGCCTCAATCCGACCGTTGCCCGCAAAAGCCGCCCGCCGGGGCCGCTCCCGGGGCGGGAAGTCGGTCCACCGAAGCCGCTCGGCCGGCGGCCTGAGCGGCACCGCCCACGGTGCGACGGCGGGTGACGGATGGCGCGGCAGGTGCTAAGTTTCGAGCCCACGAATCATAAATTTCAGGGCCAGGCATGAACACAGTTCTCAGGCGGCTCGGGGTGGTTGCGCTGCTCGTCGGATCGATGGGATGCGCGCTCGCGGCGACGATTCACGTGACGCTCAGCGGCCGGCAGGAGGTGCCGGCGGTCAAGAGCGCTGCGCGGGGCGAGGGAATCGTGACTGTGCTCGCCGATCGCGGGCTGCGCGCGGAGGTCATCGTCCACGGTGTAAAGCCGACCATGGTGCACATCCACGAGGGGGCCGCTGGAGCCAACGGACCGCCCATCATCGGGCTGAAGCCCGCCGGTGGGGATGTTTGGCGCGTCGCGCCGGGCACGAAGCTCACGCCCGCCGAGTACAAGGCCTTTCGCGCCGGTAAACTCTATTTCAACGTGCACAGCAAGCGCGATCCGGCCGGCGAGCTGCGCGGACAAATCAAGCCTTAGGGGACGGACTTCCGTCGTGTCCAATACGGCCCGGGGCCGCCTGGCGGGCGAGCCGCCTGCGGGCGGCTGTGGGTGGTGGTCCGGCCGGCACTGAGCGACTCTGAGCGGATTGAGAATCGATGAGCGTGCGGCTGAATCTGGAGACGCTTCCAGACTCGATTTACGCGGTGGAACTGCAGAAGGATCCGCCGGGCGCGCGCTTCCCGGAGCCGCTCGAGGCGCAGTTCGCGCGCGCCACGCTGAGCAACAGCCGAACCGTGGTGCGCTTCGCCTGCACGTTGACGGTGCTGCTGGTGGCCTTGCGTGTCGCGGAGCTGCTCGTGATGCAGCACGCGTTTCCGGTGACCCCGGTCAATGTTGGCGTGGTGCTCAGCAGCCTCGCGCTGGTGTGGCTCGCCTGGAGCCGCAGCTTCGAGCGGCTGTTCCTGCCGCTCGCCTCGCTGCTGGTGCCGCTGCGCAACGTGCTGATCGCCGTGCAGGTGGTGCGGGCGGTCGCAGGCACCGGGGCGGTCGCCGAGCTGATGGTCCTGCCGCTGCTGGTCATCGGACCGTTTTATTTCATCGGCCTGCCGTTTCGCGCCGGACTGCTCTCCGCGGCGCTC
>JAJXWE010000197.1 GCA_021781775.1 Pseudomonadota bacterium
GTACAGCCTTATCAAGGCGGCCGCCGAGCGCGGCTGGATCGACGAGCGTGCCGCCGTGCTCGAGACCCTCACCGGCATCCGGCGCGCCGGGGCCGACCTGATCATCACCTACTTCGCGCCCGAGGTGGCGCGCGGGCTCGGCGCATGAGCCCCGATACGCCGGTGTTCCTCGCCGCGTGCCGCCGCGAGCCGGTGCCCTACACGCCCATCTGGATCATGCGCCAGGCCGGTCGCTACCTGCCCGAGTACCGCGCGGTACGCGAGCGTGTGTCGTTCGAGACGCTCACCCGCACCCCCGAGCTCGCCGCGCAAGTCACGCTGCAGCCGCTGCGGCGTTTCCCGCTGGATGCGGCCATCCTGTTCAGCGACATCATGACGCCGCTGCAGGGCATGGGCATCGACCTGACCTTCGAGCCCGGACCGGTGGTGCGCGAGCCGATCCGCACGGCAGCGGCCATCGAGGCGCTGCGCCCGCTCGTGCCCGAGCGCGACGTGCCGTTCGTGCTCGACAGCATCCGGCTGATTCGCGCGGCCGCGCCACGCCACGTGCCGCTCATCGGCTTCGCCGGGGCGCCGTTCACGCTCTTCTGCTATCTCGTCGGTGGCCGGCCGTCGAAGGAGTTCGAGAGTGCGCGCGCCTTCCTCTACGCCGAGCCGGAAGCCGCCGGCCGGCTGCTCGATCAGCTGGCCGATGCCATGGGCGCATACCTCGCCGCCCAGGCGGCCGCCGGCGCGCAGGCGCTGATGCTGTTCGAGTCCTGGGGCGGGCTGCTCGCCCCGGCACAGTTCGAGCCGTTCGCGCTGCGAGCTGCGCGCCGCACGCTCGCGGTCCTGCGCGGCTGCGGCGTGCCACTCATCTACTACCTCAATCAGGGCAGCGCACTGCTCGGGCAGCTCGCGCCGATCGAGGCCGACGTGATCGGTCTCGACTGGCGCTCACCGCTCGGGACGGCGCGGCGGGTGTTGGGTCCGGACAAGGCCGTGCAGGGCAATCTCGACCCAGCGGCGCTGTTCGCTCCGCCCGCGGCGCTCGCAGCGGCGGCCGGGCAGGTGCTGCTCGAGGCCGGCGGTGCGCCGGGACATATTTTCAACCTCGGCCACGGCATCTGGCCGCATACCGACCCGGACGCGGTGGCGCGACTCGTCGATGTGGTGCACGAGCGCTCGCAGCGCCCCGGGGCCGGTGGGTGAGCCGGATCGATGCCCCGCTCGCACAGGCCGCCGCGGACTACTTCCGCGATCTGCAGAGCCGCATCTGCTCTGCCTTCGAGCGTCTCGAGCCCGCGGCCCGCTTCGAGACGCACCGCTGGAGCCGCCCGGCCGGACACCGGCTCGAGGGCGGCGGTGAGTCGCGGCTGATGCGCGGGCAGGTCTTCGAGAAGGTGGGCGTCAACGTCAGCGACGTCTGGGGCCTGTTCTCCGAGGCGGCCCGCGCGCAGATGCCGGGGGCGGCCGAATCCGCGGGACGCTTCCTCGCCTGCGGCATCTCCCTCGTGGCCCACATGAGCAATCCCTACGTGCCCACGGTGCACATGAACCTGCGCTACCTGCACACCAGCCGCGGCTGGTTCGGCGGCGGGGCGGATCTGACACCGACGTTTCCGTTCGAGGAAGACACGGCGGCATTCCACGCGGCGCTGCGCGGAGCCTGCGCGAGCTACCGGCCGGACGCCTACGAGACCTTCAAGGCCTGGTGTGACCGCTACTTCTACCTGCCGCATCGGCACGAGCCGCGTGGCGTCGGCGGGATCTTCTTCGACGAGCTCGCCGGCGCCGACCCGAGTGCGGATTTCGCGTTCGTACGGCAGGTGGGCGAGGCCTTCCTCGCAGTCTACCCAGCTCTGGTGACGCGCCGCCGCGACACGCCGTACGACGAGGCAGCCCGCGAGAAACTCCTCTACAAGCGGGGGCGATACGTGGAGTTCAACCTGGTCTATGATCGCGGCACACGGTTCGGTTTTCAGACCGACGCGGACCCGGAGGCCTACCTCATGAGTCTGCCGCCGTTAGTCAGATGGTGAGACGGATGGATCGGATGGTGAGGACGTTGGCGCCGGCCTTGTGCGCGCTGGCCGCCCTGGCGCTCGGCGCCTGCAGCCAGCAGAACGCGGACTTCATGCCCAGCGGCGGGGGGACGGGGGGCGCGCCGGGTACCGGTTCCGCCTCTTCGGCCGCGCCGACGGCGCCCGCGGCGGCACTGCCCGCCACGGCTCGGCGCGCCACCAGCTGGATCGGCATGCCGGTGCGCTCGCACTCCGGCGCGGCACTCGGCGCGGTCCTCGACATCGTGTTCGCCACCACGGGGGAGCCCACGCATCTCATCGTCGTGCACGCCGGGGGTGCCGCTCCCGGCGCGCTGACGGCGATTCCGTGGGCGCTCGCGATCCAACACTTGCAGGCGGGCGCGCTGGTCATGAAGAGCGAGCGCTTCGCCGCCGCGCCGACCTTCCCGCCGGACGCCTGGCCATCGCTCGAGGGGTCAGACTGGAGCGCGGCTGCCGACGCCTACTGGGCGCGCACGTCCGCGCCGCCGCCGTCCGTCCCGGTCGATCCGACGACGCGCTCGCGCGAACGGCCGGCCATGACGCTTTAGATGAAAGCGCTGCGCTGGAGCCTGATCGTTATCGCCGCGCTCGTGGCGCTGCTCGTGCTGGCGACGCTGCTCGTCACCGAACTGGTCAACCCCGACGCGTACCGCGGTGAGATCGAGCGACTGGTCGCGCGCGACACCGGCCGGCCGCTGCTCATCCAGGGCCACCTGCGCCTCGGCTGGTATCCGTGGCTGACGCTCGAGGTCGGTCCCGCCCGGCTCGGCAACCGGCCCGGCCCGCGCGGTCCGGACCTGCTCGCGTGGCGTTCTGCGCGAGTACCGGTGCGGCTGCTGCCGTTGCTGCTGCACCGACGCATCGAGCTCGGAACGATCGAGCTCGACGGCGCGGACATCCACCTGTGGCGTGCCACCAATGGCGTCGGCAACTGGCAAAACCTGCTCGTCACCCCGTCCGCCCCCGCAACGTCCACCACCGCGCCGTCGATCGGCGGACTCGTCCTGCGCGATGCGACGCTCGTCTACACCGCCGGCAGCGCGTCGGTCGAGCTGCGCCAGTGGCAGCTGCACCTCGGCGCCTGGGCACCGGGGCGGCCGATCTCCCTGCGCACGCGCTTCCTACTGCGCGCTCCGCACGTACCGCCCGCCGGTGTGCCGGTCCGATTCAGCGTTCGGCGGCTGCGTGTGCAGTCCTCACCGCTGCGAGTGCGCACACCGCAGTGGATGTTGACGGTGGCGAGCGCGGCGCTCTCGGGCGCGCTGCAATTCACGGCTGGGCACGCCGGGCCGGACGCGGCCGGCACTCTCGCGCTGACGGTGCCGTCGGTGCGCGGACTGATCGGCACGTGGGGGTTGAAGATGCGCCTGCCGAGGGACCCCGCGGCCCTCGGCGCGCTGTCGCTCTCGACACGGTGGCGCCTCGGCGCCGGCACCCTGCGGCTCGTGCCGCTCTCGGCCCGGCTCGATGCGACGACCCTCACCGGCTGGGCATCGGGCTCGATGGGCGCGCATCCGCGCTGGCGGTTCGGCCTGACCGCCGACCAGATCGACTTCGACGACTACCTGCCCCCGACCCGCCGCCACCCCAAGCCGCTGAAGCTGCCGCTCGCCCGGCTGCGCGCACTGCCACTGCAGGGCACGCTCACCGTCGGGCGCGCGACCATCGCCGGCACCCGGATGCGCGGCGTCGAGCTGCGCGTCAAGTGACCGCTCGCCGCTCCCTGACGCCGGGCCCCGCCGCGCGGGCGGGCGCTCGCCTCGCGCGCGCGCTCATCGAGTGGCACGGAACGAGTGGACGGCACGACCTGCCCTGGCAGCGCCAGCGCAACCCGTACCGCGTCTGGGTGTCTGAGATCATGCTGCAGCAGACCCAGGTGAACACGGTGATCCCGTACTACGAGCGGTTCATGCAGCACTTCCCCGACGTCGCGACGCTCGCCGGTGCGCCGCTCGACGAGGTGCTGCACCTGTGGTCTGGACTGGGCTACTACGCGCGCGCACGCAACCTGCACCGCGCCGCGATCCAGATCCGCGACGCGCACGCGGGCCGCTTCCCCTCGGACTTCGCAGCGGTGGCGGCCCTGCCGGGCGTGGGCCGCTCCACCGCCGGGGCGATCCTCGCGCTCGCGCGCGACGAGCGCTTTCCGATTCTCGATGGCAACGTCCGGCGGGTGTTGGCGCGGCACTTCGGGGTGGCGGGCGACCCCTCGACTCAGGACACACTGGCGCGGCTGTGGGACCTGTCGGAGGCGTGCACGCCGGCCGAGCAGGTCGCGGTCTACACGCAGGCCGTCATGGATCTCGGAGCGACGCTGTGCACGCGCCGCAAGCCGGCCTGCGACCGCTGTCCGCTGTCGCGCTCCTGCATCGCCCGTCGTACTGGGCGTCAGCATGAACTGCCCGCGCCCCGGCGGCGCCCCGAACGCCCGCGGCGCAGCGTATTCATGCTTGCTGCACGGCGCGCGGACGGCGCGGTGCTCCTGGAGCGCCGCCCGGAGCGCGGCATCTGGGGCGGCCTGTGGTGCCTGCCGGAATTCGCCACCCCGGCCGCCGCCGCGGCCTACCTCACCGGTTTGCCCGGCGCGGCGCCCACGCTGTCGCCGCTTGCGCACATCG
>JAJXWE010000198.1 GCA_021781775.1 Pseudomonadota bacterium
GCGCCGTCCATCCCGTTTCAGTGCCGCGGTCACGCGTGCGCTGCGCGAGAGCGCCGTCATCGCCATTGCCGCCGCGGCACTGGTGGTGCTGATCGCGCTCGTCAGCTACGACCCCGCCGATGCGGGATTTTTCTTCAGCGGCACCGGCGCGATCGTGCACAACCGCATCGGGCCGGCGGGCGCGTGGCTCGCCGATGGGCTGTTTGGGCTGTTCGGCGCGCCGGCCTACTGGCTGCCGCTGATGCTGGCGCTGGCGGCCTGGCGCACCCACCGCGGCGGACGCGAGGAACCGCCGGGACGCGCCACGCGGCTGGTGCGCGCGGGCGGTCTTGCCCTGCTGCTCATCGCCAGCTGCGCCCTCGCCACCCTCAACTGGCGGCCCGGCGCGCTGCACGAGGGCGCGGGCGGACTGCTCGGTTCGCTGGCCGGCGGCGGGCTGCATGCCGCGCTCGGCTACATGGGCGCGACGCTGGTGATGCTGGTGGCGTGGATGGCGGGCCTGTCGCTCGGGCTCGGCGTGTCCTGGTTCACCATCATGGATCGGCTCGGCGCGTGGGCCTGGGCGGCGTTCGAGTGGCTGCGCGAGCGACGCGCGGCGGCGCGCGACCTTGCGGTCGGGCGCGAGCATCGTCAGGCGCGCAAGGAGGCCGTGGTGGCCGAGCAGCAGCGCAGCGCCACCCGCACCCCGCCGCGCATCAGCGCCCCACCGCCGCGCATCGAGAAGAGCGAGCGGGTCGAGAAGGAGCGGCAGGTGCCGCTGTTCGACCCGGTGAAATCCGGCGACCTGCCGCCGCTGTCACTGCTCGACGATCCGCCGCCGCGCGAGCTGCTGTACTCCAACGAGGCGCTCGAGGGTCTCTCGCGCCTGGTGGAGATGAAACTGAAGGACTTCGACATCGAGGCCGAGGTGGTCTCGGTGCAGCCCGGACCGGTGGTCACCTGCTTCGAGCTCAGGCCCGCTCCGGGCATCAAGGCGAGCCAGATCACCACGCTGGCCAAGGACCTGGCGCGCGCGCTGTCGGTGCTCAGCGTACGCGTGGTCGAGGTGATTCCCGGCAAGAACGTCATGGGGCTCGAGATCGCCAACGAGAAGCGCGAGATGGTCACCCTCGGGGAGATCATCCGCTCGAAGGCCTACGACGAGATGCACTCGCCCCTCGCGCTCGCCCTGGGCAAGGACATCGGCGGGGCACCCGTGGTGGCCGACCTCGCGCGCATGCCGCATCTGCTGATCGCCGGCACCACCGGCTCGGGCAAGTCCGTGGGCATCAACGCGATGGTGCTCTCGCTGCTGTACAAGTCGACCCCCGAGCACGTGCGGCTGATCATGATCGACCCGAAGATGCTCGAGCTGTCGGTCTACGAGGGCATCCCGCATCTGCTCTCCCCGGTGGTCACCGACATGAAGCAGGCGGCGAACGCCTTGCGCTGGTGTGTCGCGGAGATGGAGCGGCGCTACCAGCTGATGGCCGCCCTGGGGGTGCGCAACATCGCCGGCTTCAACCGGCGCGTGCAGGAGGCCAACACCGCCGGCAAGCCCATCCTCGACCCGGTGCAGCTCGCGCAGGCGGCGAACGATCCAAGCATCGATCAGCGCCAGATCCCGCACCTCGCAACGCTGCCGTACGTGGTCGTGGTGATCGACGAGCTCGCCGATCTGATGATGCTCGTCGGCAAGAAGGTCGAGGAGCTGATCGCGCGCCTGGCGCAGAAGGCGCGTGCCTCGGGCATCCACCTGGTGCTGGCGACCCAGCGGCCCTCGGTGGACGTGATCACCGGCCTGATCAAGGCCAATATTCCCTGTCGGATCGCCTTCCAGGTCTCGGCCAAGGTCGACTCGCGCACCATCCTCGATCAGATGGGCGCCGAGACGCTGCTCGGTCACGGCGACATGCTCTATCTGCCCTCCGGCACCTCGCTGCCGACGCGGGTGCACGGCGCGTTCGTCTCGGACCAAGAAGTGCATCGCGTGGCCGAGGCGTTGAAGAAGGCCGCGCCGCCGAATTACATCGAAGAGGTGCTGTCGGGTCCACAGGGCCCGATCCCGGGACTGCCGGGCGAGGAGGGCGAGGGCGGCATCGAGGCCGACCCGGAGCTCGATGCGCTCTACGACGAGGCGGTCCGGATCGTCACCACCGATCGCAAGCCGTCGATCTCCTACGTGCAGCGGCGCCTGAAGATCGGCTACAACCGCGCCGCGCGGCTGCTCGAGACCATGGAGGCGGCGGGGCTGGTCGGCCCGTTGCAGTCGAACGGGTCGCGCGAGGTGCTGGTGCCGGCGCGCCCGGAGGATTGAGGATTCATGATGAAAGTGTTGCCCCTCGCGGCGCTCGCCGCCGCGCTCGCTCTCGCCCCATGCCCGGTGCCGGCGGCACAGCCGCCCGTCGCTGCGGGTCCGCAGGCGCCGACGCCGCTCGATCGGTTTCTCAGCCGTCTGCACACCCTGCGGGTGAACTTTCGCCAGACGCTTGTGGATGCGCACGGTGCGCTGCTGTCGCGCTCGGCCGGCACGCTCATCGTCGAGCGTCCGGGTAAGTTCCGCTGGAGCATCCATCCGTTGCCCGCCCAGGCCGGCGCCGCTGCTGCGGGCGCCGGTCAGCTGATGGTGGCCGACGGGCGCAACTTGTGGTTCTACGACCGCGATCTCGAGCAGGTCACGGTGCAACCGGTGAGCGCAGCGCTGTCGGCGACGCCGGCGATGCTGCTGTCCGGCACCGTCGATGTGCGGGCGCACTTCACCGAGCGGCCGGCCGGCCGGCGCGAGGGCCTGGAGTGGGTGTACGTCGCCCCGCTGCACGCCTCGGGGGCGGATTTCCGCAGCGCGCTGTTCGGGTTCGAGCGCGGCACGCTCAAGCGCATGATCCTCGAGGACTCGCTCGGGCAGGAGGCCACGATCGTGTTCGAGCAGGTCGCGGTCAACGGACCGGTGGCTGCCAAGACGTTCGACTTCACGCCGCCACCGGGCGTTGATGTGATCGGAACGCCCGCGCGGTGAGCGGGACGGCCCCAGTTGCGCCCGATGCGGCGCGGCCGCTGGCCGACCGCATGCGGCCGCGCTCGCTCGAGGAGGTGGCCGGCCAGACTCACCTGCTCGGGGCCGGTAAGCCGCTGCGCCAGGCGATCGAGACCGGCCGGCTGCATTCGCTGATCCTGTGGGGGCCGCCCGGCACGGGCAAGACCACCCTCGCGCGGCTGATCGCCCAGCGCAGCCAGGCGCAGTTCATTGCCCTCTCGGCCGTCATGGCCGGCGTGAAGGACATCCGCACGGCGGTGGAGATGGCGCGTGCCGAGCGCGAGCGCGCCGGCCGGCCGACCGTCCTGTTCCTCGACGAGGTGCACCGCTTCAACAAGGCGCAGCAGGACACCTTTCTGCCGTACCTCGAGGACGGCACGCTCACCTTCGTCGGGGCGACCACGGAGAACCCCTCGTTCGAGGTGGTGAGCGCGCTGCTCTCGCGCGCACGGGTTTACGTGCTGAAGCCACTCGCCGAGGCGGAGCTGGTGCGCCTGCTGAACACGGCGCTGACCGACCCGCAGCGCGGTCTCGGTGCACTCTCGCTCGCGGCCGAGCCGGCGGCGCTCGAGCTGATCGCGCGGGCGGCCGACGGCGACGGACGCCGCGCGCTCAACATGCTCGAGCTCGCCGCCGCGCTCGCCGAGGCAGCCGGTCCGGGCGAGGGCATCACGCTCGCGCGGGCCGAGGAGGTCGCCAGCGGCACGCGGCGGCGCTTCGACAAGGGCGGGGAGCAGTTCTATGACCAGATCTCCGCGCTGCACAAGGCGGTGCGCGGCACCGACCCGGATGCGGCGCTCTACTGGCTCGGCCGCATGCTCGATGGCGGCTGCGATCCGCTCTACATCGCGCGCCGCGCGGTGCGCATGGCGATCGAGGACATCGGGCTCGCCGATCCGCGCGCCTTTACGCTCGCACTCGATGCCTGGGAGGCCTACGACCGGCTCGGCAGCCCCGAAGGGGAACTCGCCATCGCCAATGCGGTGGTTTACCTCGCCTGCGCGCCGAAGAGCAACGCGGTGTATGTCGGATTCGGCGAGGTCAAGGCCGACGTCGAGCGCTTCGGCACACTCGATGTGCCGCTGCGCCTGCGCAATGCGCCGACCCGACTGATGAAGGATCTGGGCTACGGGCAGGGCTATCGCTACGCGCACGATGAGCCGCAGGCCTATGCCGCCGGGGAGCGCTACCTGCCCGACGAAATGCCCGATCGGCGATACTATCGGCCGGCGCCGCGCGGGCTCGAGATCAAGATCGGCGAGGCACTGGAGAAATTGAGGAAGGCAAAATCATGATCGATCCGAAGCTGCTGCGCTCCGACCCCGAAGCGGTCGCCCGCAACCTCGCGCGCCGGGGCTTTGCGCTCGATGTGGAGCGGCTGCGCGCACTCGAGGAGCGGCGCAAGAGCGCGCAGATCGAATCCGACCGGCTGCGTGCCGAGCGCAATGCCAACGCCAAGGCGGTCGGCATGGCCAAGGGACGCGGCGAGGATGCCGCCGCGCTGTTCGCACGCGCCGAGCAGCTCACCGGTGAGCTCGCCGCGGCGGATGCCGCCCTGACGGCGGTGCAGAGCGAGCTCGACGGTTGGCTGCTCGGACTGCCGAACCTGCTGCACGAGTCGGTGCCGGAAGGCACTGGCGAGGCCGAC
>JAJXWE010000199.1 GCA_021781775.1 Pseudomonadota bacterium
GGTTCCATTGGTCGCCAGTCTACCATTGACCGAGGCAGGTGCTGCGCTCGGCCCGTCTGCTGACCCAGCCGGTTCTCGCCGTATACTGGGCTGTTTGCAAAATATGGAGACACCCCCATGGCCAAAGTTCTCGTCCTTTACTATTCCTCCTATGGTCACATCGAACGGATGGCCCACGCGATCGCCGAAGGTGCCACCTCGGTGACCGGCACCGCGGTGACCATCAAACGCGTTCCTGAACTGGTTCCCGAGGCAATAGCCCGCAAGTCCGGCATGAAGACCGACCAGCAGGCGCCGGTCGCGACCGTTGATGAGCTCCCCCAGTACGACGCAATCATCTTCGGCACGCCGACGCGCTTCGGAAACATGGCCGCGCAGATGCGTAATTTTCTCGATCAGACCGGTGGGCTGTGGGCGAAGGGGGCCTTGGTCGGCAAGGTGGGCAGCGTGTTCGCCTCCACGGCCACGCAGCACGGCGGACAGGAGACCACGATCACCAGCTTTCATCACACGCTGCTGCATCACGGAATGATCATCGTGGGCCTGCCCTACGCCTTCCCCGGCCTCACGCGCATGGATGAGATCACCGGCGGCGGTCCGTACGGCGCCACCACGCTCGCCAGCGGCGACGGCTCGCGCCAGCCGAGCGAAAATGAACTCGCGGGTGCGCGCTTCCAGGGCCACTACGTCGCGGACGTCGCCGGACGCCTGGTGCGCGGCACCACTACCGGCTAAGCCGCTGCGGCGAACGCTCAGGCAGGAGGCGCCGCGCTCGTCGCGCGGCGCCTCCTGCACAGGTTGACCCTTACCTTCCGCCCGGGCTGGTCGGGCGACGTACAAACCTGCGGGTTCCAATGGCCGCCGCCGGAGATGCGCGTGTTTCGGTGGCGTCCGTTCTCCATGCGGTAGATTTCCCCCAAAAGACCCGCCTTGTTGTCCTGCATCTTCGGCTGATAGGCGCCGTAGCTGAGCACATGTCCGACCGGCAGATGACTCATCATCTCCAAACAAGCGAACAACGGGTCATTGCGG
Source organism: Pseudomonadota bacterium (assembly GCA_021781775.1). Classification (GTDB taxonomy): domain Bacteria; phylum Pseudomonadota; class Gammaproteobacteria; order Steroidobacterales; family Steroidobacteraceae; genus 13-2-20CM-66-19. The sequence continues at coordinate 1,033 of JAJXWE010000199.1, forward strand.
CTGGCAATACCCGACAGACAGTCTGCGGACTCTCGTTCGGCCGGGTCGATCCGAAGCGCCTGCCGCAGGCAATCCGTGTCGTGCTCACCGCCCACCACAGCGCGAAGGTCAGCGGGATTACCGAGCCCAACCTGCTCGCCGCCCGAGGGTCGCAGGCTCCCCGGACAAGCGCACCGCCGTGGCCTACCCGTCACTCGCGCACGGACTTGAGCAGCTGGAGTTGATCGAGCAGATCATCGGTCCCCGCTCACGCCCTCTGCTCGATTCAACTCACGGCGGCGGCGCATCCGGCATGTCGCGCTCGCTCACCATGGTCAAAACGTCGTATTGCGCGACAGTCAGGCCGTTGTGATTGGTAATCTGTGTGTCCCAGCGGACCTCGCCGTAACCCTGCCCGATGCGCAGCGACTTTTCCTTGCACGTCAGGCGCACGCGGATGCGATCGCCTGGCCGGATCGGCTGGGTGAAGCGCAGGCCGTCAATGCCGTAATTGGCGAGCACCGGCCCCAGCGGTGGGTCGACGAACAACCCGGCGGCGGCCGCGATCAGAAAATATCCATGCGCCACGCGACCGCCGAACAGCGGATTGCGCCGAGCCGCCGCCTCGTCCATGTGCGCATAGAAGTGATCCCCCGAGAGTGCCGCGAACCGCTCGATGTCCTCGAGGGTCACCTCGCGCTCCCCGGATCGGAAGGTATCGCCGATGCGCACTGCACCGAATGTCTTGCGGAACGGATGCACCAGCGGGTCGAGCTCGCGCGAGCCCCCGACCCAGCGACCCGTGACGGCGGTGAGTAGGTCCGGTGTGCCCTGCACGGCGGTGCGTTGCATGTAATGCAGCACGCCGCGAATACCGCCAAGCTCCTCCCCGCCGCCGGCGCGACCCGGTCCGCCATGCACCAGATGCGGCAACGGCGAGCCGTGACCCGTCGAGTCCTTCGCACAGTGCCGGTTCACCACCAGAATCCGGCCGTGCAGCGGTGCGAGGCCGAGCACCAGCCCGGCCGCGATCGCATCGTCGGCGCTGAACACCGAGCCGACGAGACTGCCCTCGCCGCGGCGCGCCAGATCGATGGCCTCATCGACGGTCCGATACGGCACGACGGTGCTCACCGGCCCGAATGCCTCGACCTCGTGGACCGCCTGCGCACCCTGCGGATCATTGCAATGCAGCAGCGTCGGGGCGACGAAAGCGCCGCGCTCGGCATCGGCCCCCGCGAGCATAAGCTCGCCCTGTCCGCAGACCGTTGCGCTCTCGCGTTGCAGTCGTGCGAGCTGCTCGAGCACCTCGCGCCGCTGGGCGAGCGAGGCCAATGGGCCCATGCGCACCGATTCGGCCCGGGGATCGCCGATCACCACTTTCGCGAGCGCGGCGCGCAAGGCCTCCAGCACCGCCGCGCATTCCCCGGCTGGCACGATGGCCTTGCGGATCGCGGTGCATTTCTGCCCGGCCTTGACGGTCATCTCGCGCACGACCTCGCGCACGAACAGATCGAACTCCGGCGTGCCGGTCACCGCATCGGGTCCGAGGACGGAGGAGTTCAGTGAATCGGTCTCCGCCGTGAAGCGCACCGCCCGGTCCACCACCCGCGGGTGCGTGCGCAGCTTGCGCGCGGTCGAAGCCGACCCGGTGAAGGCGATCACATCCTGACAGGTCAGATGCTCGAACAGGTCGCCAACGCCGCCGCAAATCAGCTGCACCGCTCCCTCGGGCAGCAGACCCGATTCGACGATCTGCCGAAAAGCACGCGCGGCGAGGTACGCCGTCGCGGTAGCCGGCTTGACGATGGCCGGTACCCCCGCGAGCAGCGCCGGGGCGAGCTTCTCCAGCATCCCCCACACCGGAAAATTGAAGGCGTTGATGTGCACCGCCGCTCCCTCGAGGGAGACGTAGATGTGCTGTCCGACGAAGTTGCCGCCCTTGGCGAGGCTCTCCACCGGTCCGTCGAGATAGACCCGGCCGTCGGGCAGCTCCTTCATGCCCTTGCTCGCGTAGACGAACAGCGTGCCGATGCCACCGTCGATGTCGATCCACGCGTCCGCGCGGGTCGCCCCGGTGGCATACGAGAGGTCATAGAGCGCCTCCTTGCGCTCGGTCAGGTACTTGGCGAGTGCCTTCAGGCGCGCAGCGCGCTCGTGAAACGTCAGGCGGCGCAGATTCGTTCCGCCCACCCGGCGCGCATGCTCCAGCATGGCCGAGAAATCAAGGCCCTCGCTGCTGGCGTTCGCGATCAGCTCGCCCGTGGTGGCATCGCACAGCGCCGACATGCGGCCGATGCCGCTCACCCAGTGCCCGGCAATGAAGCTCTGCAGTTGCATCGTGTCGGACACCTCAGTGATCAGCGGCCGGAGAAGCGCGGTTCGCGCTTGGCACCGAAGGCGGCAACGCCCTCGGCATAATCGGCGGTGAAACCCAACTCGCGCTGCAAGTCCCGCTCCGCATCGAGCTGCTGTTCGAGTGTGTGATCCCAGCTGGCCGCGAGCGCCTGACGGATCGCTCGCAGCGCGAGCGGCGGTGCCGCGGCGAGCCGACCGGCGAGCGCCTCGACCTCGGCGGGAAAATCCTCGTCCTCGACGCAGCGCCAGATCAGCCCCCACTCGGCCGCCTGCGCCGCCGGCAGCTTCTCCCCGAGCAATGCCAGACCGAGAGAGCGCGCGCGCCCCACCAGCCGGGGCAGGAACCACGTGCCGCCCGAATCCGGGATCAGCCCGATGCGGGCGAAGGCCTGCACGAAACTCGCCGAGCGCGCGGCGATCACCAGATCGCATGCCAATGCGAGGCTGACGCCCGCGCCGGCCGCCACGCCGTTGACCGCGCACACGACCGGGACGCGCAGACCTCGAAGGGCGAGAATCAGCGGTCTGTAATTGCGCTCGAGGGACTCGCCAAGATCGGCTGGCGCGCCGCCCGGTGCCACCGCACGATCGCCAAGATCCTGACCGGCGCAGAATCCGCGCCCTGCCCCGGTGATGATCAGCACGCGCACCTCCGGGTCGGCCTCCACGGCGGCGAGCGCATCGCGCAGCTGCTCGTGCATCCGCGCGGTGAAACTGTTGAGTCGCTCGGGCCGGTTCAGCGTCAGGCGCGCCACACCGCCGGCAACACTGTACAGAATAGTCTGCTCACTCATCACGTCCTCACCTCGGCGCCCGCGCCGGTGATGCCAGTGTCACTTCTCGTCGTAATCGATTTCCAGCTCACCGCTGAGGCATCTGGACTGACAGGCGAGCACGTAGCCCTGCGCAAGTTCCCACTCCTCGAGCGCGTAGTTCTGGTCCATGCGTACGTCGCCGCGCACGACCTTGGTCCGACAGGTCGAACATACGCCCGAGCGGCAGGAGAACGGCAGGTCGATGCCGGCGCGCTCGGCTGCCTCGAGCACGCTCTCACCCTCGATGGGCATGGTGAACGTACGGCGCCGGCCGTCGAGGACAACTGTCACCTCGGCCATTCCCTCGGCCTGCGCCCGGGTGCCGGCCGGCACGTCGGCCGTCTGCGCTGCGACTCCGAAGTGCTCGACCCGGATGCGCTCGGCAGGCACACCCAGCTCAGCGAGCGCCGCGCAGAGCTTGTCGTAGA
>JAJXWE010000200.1 GCA_021781775.1 Pseudomonadota bacterium
CGAACATCTGGTGCGCCTGGCTCACCGCCGCATCGACATCGGACTGATACGCTTGATGAAGGTACGCGCGGCTCGCGCGCGCGACGGCAATCGCCCCGCGGTTGCGGTTGAACAGCGGCAGGCTCAACGTCACGTTGAAACCGTACGTGTGCACGGCGTCGTCCGCCGCTTCAGCCTGCTGCACACCCACGCCGATCATCGGGAACTGCCTGAGGATCTGCACCCGCAGGTCCTCCTCGGCACTGTGGTATCCGGCCGCGAGCGCCAGCAGGTCGGGGCGGCGGCGAGGCAGCGCGCCCAGTGCGAGCCGGAAGCGTCCATCGGACAGTGCACGCCCCTGCGCGCCCCCTGTAAGGTGCAGCCGCGTGCCCGGGCGAAGGCCCAGCAGTTGATCAATCTGGTGCCAGGTCAGGTTGTTCTGCAGCGCGAGTGCGCGCCACAGCTTCTCGGCCGTATTCCACTCGGTAAGCTCCGCGGCCAGCTGCCCGGAGGTCACATCACCCCGCGTGACCGCGCGGGCGCTTGTGCTGATCAGCGCGTTGAGCAGACGCCGCTCGGGTGCGAGCACCGCACGCAGCCGGTGCTGCTCGCGCGCCTGCACGAACAGCTCCCGCGCACGCGCCGCGACCTGCCACTCCTGCCAGAGGATCTGCAGATTCACCTGCCGCGCGTGCGCAGCAGCGGCCTGCTCGCGCGCGTGCATCGTCACCAGAGTACGCACGTCCTCCATCAATCCCACGCTGTAACCGGTGTGCAGAGGCGACTCGGACAGACCCGCGGCAACCTGCGGGTCGGGGAGCAGCCCAGCGGCAAACAGCTGCGCGCCGGCCACGGCGGCGCGCGAACGCGCCGCCTTAAGCTGCGAATCGTTGGCCACGGCCAGTTCCATGAGGTTGACCAGCGTGAAGCCCTTGGTCGGGTCGAGACGCCCTGGGATGAGGCCCGGCAGCGCAAAGCGGCTCGCCGGCGCGTGCAGCGCCGCGACACCCACCCAGTCGGGCCCGGTGGACAGCGGTTTGTCGTGATAGACCGCGCAGCCCGAAAGGCTGGCCGCGAGCACGGCGAGCGTACCGATGCCCCACCTCGCCCTGTTGCCGCCGCGATGCACGCCGTCGTGCTCACGACGCGGCGCATCGGTCTTGGGCATCGGCCTACTCATGCGCGCGCCTCCCGGGCGAGCTGCTTGCGTCGCCAATACAGGTACAGCGCCGGAATCAGATTGGTCGCGCGCACCGCACTCCACAGCAATCCGCCGAGAATCACCACGGCGAGACCCTGCTCCGGCGCCGCGCCCTGCCCGAAGCCAAGCGCCGTCGGCAGCATGCCGAGAGCGGCCGTTACCACCGTGAGCACGATGGGGCGGAAACGGACGTGGATGGCTTCGCGCACCGCCTCTTCCACGGGCATCCCCGCCGCCTCATTTTGCCGTGCCCGATCGAGCAGCACGATGCTGTGGCGCAACCCAATGCCGATCAGTGTCAGGAAGCCGATGATGCCGGTGGCATTGAGACCCACGCCACTCACCAGCAGCGCGACCATCCCACCGGTGACCGCGAGCGGGATTTCCAGCAACAGAATGCCGGGTACCAGCAAGCCGTCGAACTGCAGGATCAGAATGCCGATCATCAGCACCAGCGCGGCGAGCGAGGCCACCCCGAGGCCGAGTGCTGAGCGCTCGAGCTGGGCGAACAACCCGCCGAATTCGATGCGATAGCCGGGCGGCAGCTTCAGCCCCGCGAGCGCCCGGCGTGCCGCGGCCACCGTGGAGCCGAGCGTGCCGGTGGGCGTCGCCAGGATGTCCAGCGCCCGGGCACCGGCAATGTGATCGATCTGGTTGGGCGTCTGGACGAGACGCAGCGTTGCGAGCGCCCCAAGGGGTGTCCAGCCCGCCGCGGTGCGAATGGGCAGCCGGGCGAGCGAGCCGACCGAGCGCTGCGGCGCATCCTTCAGGCGCATGTACAGATCGAGCGGCACGTTACCCTCGGGCACCTGCGCGAGCAGTTGGCCGTTGAGCAGCGGATCGAGCTGCGCGTAGAGCGACGCCGGGGTCATCCCGTATCCGGCAAGCGTGACCGAGCGCGGACTGATGGTCAGCTGCGTTACCGGATAGCCGTCATTGTCGAACAGGCCGGAGAGCGCCGGAACGGTCCGCAAGCGGGCGGTGATCTGCTCGGCCAGCATCCGCATCTCATGCACGTGGCGGCCGAAAACATGGACGACGAACGGCTGGGGCAACCCCGAGAGGCTCTCACCGAGGCGCTCGATGGTCGGGGTATCCACCGACAACTGCACCCCGGGCAGCCGCGATTCCCTCTGGATCCGCGCACCGATCGCATCCAGGGCATTGACGCTGATGCCCCTCTTCAGCGCAACCTGCATCTCCCCGGCATAGGCCGGCTCGGTGTACGTCGTGCTGCCGGAGGAGCCGATGCGCGCATAGACGTGGGCGACGTCCGGATCGGCCAGCATGTGCCGGGTCATGCGATCGACCGCCGCGCGGGACTCGAGCAGCGAGCTCCCCGGCGGCAGGGTGAAGGACTCGAGCAGCACCCCTTCGTTGGGCAGGGGCAGAAAGTTGACCGGGATCAGCACCAGGCCGAGCAGCGACAGAACCATCACGCCGAAGGTGATGGCGAGACTCAGCCGGGGGCCGCGCATCACCAGCGTGAAGAGGCGCTCGTTCCAGTGTCGGATCCTCTCCAGCGCCCGCGCCCCCCCCTCGGTGGCACCGCCTGGCGTCGCGCGGACGAAGCCGAGCCCCAACGGGATCAGCGTCAGAGAGACTGCAAGCGAGGCCAGCAGCGCGAAGGCCATCGCAAGGGAGAACGGTATGAAGAAGATGCCCACCAGCCCGCCAACGAACAGCAGCGGCACGTAGATGGCCACATTGGTGAGCGTGCCGGTGATATCCGGCACGACGATCTGGCGCAAGCCGCGCCAGATGCCCTGCCAGTGCTCGTCGCCCTGCTCCCAGCGGTGATAGATACTCTCGAGTACGATGATGGCGTCATCGGCGAGAAAGCCCACCGCGACGGTGAGCGCCCCGAGCGTCATCAGGTTGAGGTCCTGACCGGCGTAGTACAGCGCCGCGATACCGATGAGCAGTGACACTGGGATGCTCACGGCCAGGACCCAGATGCCCCGGCCGGCGCCGAGCACCCAGAACAACACCGCGACTGCGAGAACCATGCCGATCAGCAGGTTGCGACCGAGATCCACCCCGATCACGTGAACGATGTGTCCTTGGTTGTAGATTGGGACCCAACGCACGCCGTGCGGCAGTTGGTTGATCGTCGCGGCCAATGTGGCCGCCACCTCACGCGTGACCGGGGTCGTCGCGGCGCCGGGCTGCTTCAGTACCGTCAGCGCGACGCTGGGCTTACCATCCAGCGAGACGGCATTGTGCGTCGGTACAGCCGAGCGCACGACACGCGCCAGCGCCCGCAACGGGATCGGACCATTCGGCGAGGGGACCGGGATGTCCAGCAGCTGTGCCGTATGAATGGGCAGATGCCGCGCCTCGATGAGAACGTCCTGGGACCCCTGGGTCAGGTAGCCCGCGGGCCGCAGCAACACCTGGGAGCGCACCGCCCGGGCGAGGGTCGTAATCGATACATCGTAGCGGCGCATCGCCTTTGGGTCAGGCTGGACCCACAGCGCTTCCTCCCCGGCGCCGTAGACTTCCACGCGCTGCACGCCAGGCAGTGCCCGCAGCGCAGGCGCCACATAGGCGAGCACCGCGCGCTGCACTGCGGCGGGTGCGACACCGGGGGGAATCTGCACGGTGTCGTCGATCACCTCGTTGATGGCGTTGCCCATGAGCTGGGCGAAGGGATGGGCCGAGAGCGGCAGTGCCCGGCGCGCGCGATCGATGGCGCCGTTCACCGCCTGCAGGTCGAGCTGCGAGGCGGTTCCCTGCCGGAATCGCACATCGACCTCGAGGGTGCCGTTGCCCATGCTGGAGCGGACGCTTTGCAGGTCAGGCAGTGCCAGAATCTCCCCCTCGAGGGGATTGACGACCAGGCTCTCGAGCTCGGTGGCGGTGGCGCCGGGCAGGTGCACGAACACGCTCACCTGCGGAAAGTTGAATTCCGGCAACACCTCGACGGGGATGTGCACCAGCGCGTAGGCCGCCCAACCAATGACCGCCATCAGCACCAGCAGCCACAGCAGCGGGTGCATCAGCGCGCGCGGCACGCTCCGGCCGGTGGGCGCAGCTGCGCGCTCGGGGGGTGTGCCGGTCTCGGAATCGGTTGTCAGCGGCATCGGGCGCTCAATTCGGCGGCATGTAGTGGCCGGCGATGCCGTGGAAGAACTCGAGATACGCGTTCTGCACCACGATGTGCTCGCCGGGCTTCAGCCCCCGCGCGATGAAGGTCGTCCAGCCGCGGGACGGACCCGGTACGACCCGCTGACGGCGGTTACCCTGCCTGGTGCGCACCAGCACCCACCATTTCGCCCGATCGAGGATCAGCGCGCGGCTGGGCACCGCGACCATCGACCGGGTCAGCCCCGTCAGTCTCGCCGTACCCCATTGCCCACTGCGCCAGGCCGTCAATTCCGTGGCCGTGTGAGCCGCCGCCGACCGGGGCGCCAGCCACACCTGCT
>JAJXWE010000201.1 GCA_021781775.1 Pseudomonadota bacterium
GGGCGCATAGCTCGTGCCGCCGGTACCCTGCTCGATGGTCCAGCCATTGAGCGTCCCGACGTAGGACACCGAGGATGGGGTGCCGTTGCTGCCAATCAGCAGCGGAGTGGTCTGATTGCCGCTCGACAGGAACATCTCGATCGGATTGGCGAGCGCCGTTCCGCCGCACAGCACACCGGCTGACGCGGCGATCAGCACCAGTTTCGGCAAGCGTATCGACATTCCCGATCTCCTAACCTAGAGCGGCAACCCGATTTTCCGTGCTCGAAAGTGATATTAAGCAATTTTTATGCCTTTTTACTTATTCCAATATTTTCATAGAGTTGTGTCAGCCGCGGCGCGGTGCGGACCTCAACAGTGTAAGGAATATCGACAATTTCACGCGCCCAGGACACGGGGCGGCGGGGGCGGCGGCGTTGGACTCAGGCTCAAGCCCCGGCGTAGCATGCCGCGCAGAACGACAAGGCCGCACCGCCGCAGATCATGAACGCCGCAGCCCCCATGCCGCCCGAGGCGGCATTGGACGAGAACGCGTGGGACGATCTCCTAAGCTTCATCGAGGAGCGTCGGGTCATCCCGATCGTCGGCCCGGAGTTGCTCAAAGTCACCAGCGCCGATCAGCCTCGGTTGCTCTACGATCTGCTCGCCGAGCGCCTGGCGACGCGCCTGAATGTCGACCCGGCAGAGCTCCCCGAGGGCTACTCGCTGAACGATGTGGTATGCCGGTTTCTCGCCCATCGCGGCCGACGCGAGGAGGCCTACGTTCGGCTGCGCGGAGTGCTGAAGGACCTTGACGTCGAGCCGCCCACGGCGCTGCGACAGCTCGCGGCCATCACCGACTTCGACTTGTACGTCTCCACCACATTCGACTCGCTGCTCGAGACGGCAATCAACCTCGCCCGCTTCGATGGGGCGCACTCGACCGAGTCACTCTCCTACTCGCCCAATCGCGTGACGGATCTGCCCGCCGAGCGTGAGCGGCTCACCCGGCCCATGGTGTATCACCTGTTTGGCAAGATCTCCGCCTCCCCGACCTACGTCGTCTCGGACGAGGACCTGCTCGAGTATCTGTGCGCGCTGCAAAATGAACACCTGGCGCCGGAGCGACTGTTCTACGAGCTCGAGCACAGCCACCTGCTGGTGATTGGCGGCTCGCTCAGCAACTGGGTCGCGCGGCTGTTTCTGCGCATGGCCAAGCGCCAGCGGCTCTCCGCCCCGCGCGACGTCGGGGAGGTGCTGGCCGATGACCTGATCGGCGAGGAGCCGCGGCTGGTGAGCTTTCTGCAGCAGGTGAGCGTGCATACGCGCATTTACTGTGGCGCAGAACGCTTCGTCGCGGAGCTGCACGAGCGCTGGCAGGCGCGGCGCAAGCCCGTTGGCGCGAGCGCCGATCCCAGCCGCTTCCTGCCCCCCGCCAAGGAGATGCCCGAGAACGCGGTGTTCATCAGCTACGCGCGCGAGGACCTGCCGGCGGTGCAGCGGATCAAGGCGGGCCTGGAAGCCGCCGGCATCACCACCTGGTTCGACCTCGAGCGGCTGGAAAGCGGCGATGACTATGATCTCAAGGTGCAGCGCAACATCGCCCGCTGCGCATACTTCATCGCGGTGGTCTCGCAGGCCACCGAGCGCCGCCTCGAGGCGTACTTCCGCCGGGAGTGGAGCTATGCGCTCGATCGCACGCGCAACATGGCCGACGGCGCGTTGTTCATCCTGCCGGTGACCATCGACGCCACGAACCCGATCGGCGCACTCGTTCCGGAGCGCTTCCGGGCGCTGCACTTTGCCCAGCTCGAGGGCGGCGAGGTCACTCCCGAGTTCGCCCGCCGCTTGGCGCAGCTGATGCAGGCGCGCGGCGCGTGAGCGCTTCTGCGGAGTCTGTGCGCGCGGCAGGCGGACCGGACTCGCAGGCGCCCGTCGATGCGCGCAACCCCTACCCCGGACTTGTCTCCTTCACCGAGGAGACACGCGAGTACTTTTTCGGGCGCGAGGAGGAAGTCGCCGAGCTTGCCCGCCGCGTGCAGCGCAAGCTGCTGACGGTACTGTTCGGCAAGTCGGGACTCGGCAAAACTTCGATCCTGCGGGCCGGTCTGCTGCCGCGGCTGCGACGGCACGGTTATTGCCCGGTGTACGTGCGCATCGCTTACGGCCGCGACAGTCCCGAGCCCGCCGAGCAGATCAAGGCAGCCATCCGGCGTGCCGCGAGCGTCTCGGGCGAGTGGACGCAGGCGGGAGTCGCCGCCGCCGGGGAGTCGCTCTGGGAGTTCCTGCATCACCGCGACGATGTGCTGCGCGATGCCGACGGGGCCCCGCTACTGCCGCTGCTCATCTTCGATCAGTTCGAGGAGCTCTTTACCCTCGCGCAAGGCGATGAGTTCGGTCGCGCGCGCGCGGCGAACTTCATCGAAGAACTCGCGGACCTGGTGGAGAACCGCCCGCCCAAGGCGTTCGAGGCGCGGCTCGATGAGGACGACAGTGCCGCGGAGCGCTTCGACTTCGCCCGCAGCGACTACCGGGTGCTCATCGCGCTGCGCGAGGACTACCTTGCTGCCCTCGAGAGCCTGCGGCAGATCATGCCGAGCCTGCTGCAGAACCGTGTGCGCCTCGGCCCAATGACGAGCGCGCAGGCCCTTGAGGCGGTGCGCCGACCCGGTGGCCATCTGGTCTCTGAGGCAACCGCCTCAGCGATCGTACGGTTCGTGGCCGGCGGCTCGCAGCGCGCCGAGTCAACCGTCGAACCCTCGCTGCTGTCGCTGGTCTGCCGCGAGCTGAACGATGCACGCCTTGCGCAGGGACGCGGGGAGATTTCCCTCGAACTGCTCGGCGGCTCGCACGAGAGCATCTTGGTCAACTTCTACGAGCGCTCCCTCGCCGACCAGCCTGCGGGCGTGCGGCGGGTCATCGAGGACGAGTTGCTGACCGACTCGGGCTTTCGCGAGAACGTCGCCGAGGAGCGATTGCTGAAGCGCTTCCAGGCAGCCGGGGCCGCCCCGGAGGCACTCTCGACCCTGGTCAATCGCCGGCTGCTGCGCATCGAGGAACGGCTCGACGTGCGTCGGGTGGAGCTCACGCACGATGTGCTCTGCGGGGTCGTCAAGACGAGCCGCGACCAGCGCCAGGAGCGCGAGGCGCGCGAGACGGCCGAACGCGTGCTCGAGGAGCAGCGGGAGCGCGCGCGCGCCGCGCGCCATGCCCTGCGACGGGCACGGGCCGTTGCCCTCGGCTGCATCCTGCTGGCGGCGCTCGCGCTGTCCGCTGCACTTTTTGCCTACGTGAGCGCCGAGCGTGCGCGCCGCGCCGAGCGTCTGGCGCTGCAGAACCGGGCACTCGCCGAACAGGCGCGTAATCATGCCGAGCACCTGCTCGGCTATCTGGCGGATGATTTCGAGCGCCAGCTCGAGAGCTTCGGGCAGCTGAAGCTCATCGCCGAGTTCACGCAGCGACAGATCGACTACTTTCATTCCCTCCCCGCGGCGCTGCGCAGCCCCGAGACGCTGCGCTACGGCGCCCTGGCCCTGATCGAGCACGCCGAGACGCTGCGTGAGCTCGGTGACTACGGCACGGGCATCCGCAATCTGCACGAGGCCATGGGATTGTTGGCGCAGTTGCGCCGGGGCGCACACCCCGCTGCCGCGACCGAGATCGCGCTCGGACGCGCCGACACCGCACGCTGCCTCATCGTCACGGTGCGCGATCCCACTGCGGGCCTGAAGGCCTGCCACCACGCCGTCGCACTGCTTCGGCCCATCGCCATGCACCCGGGTGCCTCGGTGGCCGCCCGCCAGGCGTACCTGGAGGCCCTCACGGGCGTGGGCTGGGCGGAGCAGAACTTCGGGGTCGACTATCGGGGCGCTGAGCGTGCCACGCGCCAGGCGATGCGGATTGCTGCCGTCTTGGGCGCCGACGACTTGACGAACCTGCAGATCAGCGCCGATTACGCCTTCGCGGGCGCCTGGCGGGTGAATGCGCTGGTGAACCTCGATCGCAATCAGGAGGCGCTGCGCGTCGGCAAGGCCGTCCTGGCCGTGACCAACGGCGTGCTCGCCCAACGCCCCTGGTACCGACTGACCTTGAACGCCAAGGAGATCACCGAGAGCACGCTCGCTCAGGCCTCCGGCGACGAGCTCGATCCGCGGGCGGGTGAGCAATTCGGGCGGGCGGAGCTGCAGTCGGCGCAAGCCATTCTGCGGCTCGATCCGAAGAACGTGGACATGCGCAATAACCTCGGTCTGGCGATCACGGATGTGTGCGTGCCGCTCTGGGCTCATGGGCGGCTGCGTGCGGCGCTCAGCTGGTGCCACCGGGCGCTCGATGCCTGGGCACGGGTGTCGAAGAGCCTGAGCGGCGGTTTCGTGGTCCAGGTCCGCTACGTCGCCGCGCGCACCGCCGACTGGCAGGCCGTCGCCGGGGACCGGTCCGGTGCTCTGCGTACCGCCGCGGCCACCGCTCGCCTCGCCGCGGCCCAGCCCTCCGCTGCACCGGCGGGCGATGGTTGGTTCGGCCTGTCGCTCGATGCGCAAGCGGTGGCCGCCGAGGTGGCCTACGAGCGCGGGCAATTCCTGGCAGCGAGCCACATGGCGCAAGCGGCGATCCAGCGCCTGACGGACGCC
>JAJXWE010000202.1 GCA_021781775.1 Pseudomonadota bacterium
CCAAAGCCCACGTCCTTCCCGACCGTGTAGGCGAGCGCGTCGACGGCCCGGGCAGACGACGCAGCCGTGGCATCGGTGTGCAACCGGACGCCGCTGAGGTCGTGGCCGAAGCGTGGCTCGAAGAACGCACGGCTCTGTGGGTCCATGGCAATGCCGGGCGAATTCAGCACGTCGTGAACGAACGCCGGCACCTCGGCCTGCCCGCCGTGTAATTGCGTTTTCCGTTGCAGGCCCAACCGGTTCCGCGTGCAACGCTCGCACGCGCCGCCGGCCGACAAATGGCTGCCACAGGCACACCGTCGTTGCAGCAGGCCGGCGGGAACCGGCTCGGGAGAACGTACGGGCTTGGCGGTGGTCTGGTGCCGTGCTGTAGTCATGGTTCTCTTCGGGATCTCGTCTTCCGGTGGCGGGCGATGCCGTTCACAGATGCGGCAGCGTGGCGCGAAGAATGCCCCGCACCGTGGCGACCAGCGCGTTGCGTGCCGCGTCCGTGGCGCCAGGTGCAAGCATCGGCGTGTGCAGATGGATCATCGGCACGCTCGAACCTGTTTGCGTCCGCAGCAGGCTGTTGCGGTAGAAAATCTCGTTCGACAGAAAGCCGCCGCCGGAGCCCTCTACCGCCAGCCCGGGGCTCGTCCCCGGCCCTGCGGACAAAACGCGTGGCTGCGTGGCGCCATGCGGCAAATCCTGCACCGTCGTCTCCGCCGGGATCGTGCCGGTTCGGCCGGCGGCGCCGCGCATCGCGCCCAACATCCCGGCAGGCACGCTGTGACGCAGGAACTCCGGCCCGGCGCCGAGACCGGGCGGCTCGATGGGACGCGTCGGCGTCCCGCCGCTGAGGCGGCCGAGGTTCTCGCGGAAGGTGTCGGTGGAGCGCCGCCGCCCTGCCCACTCCTCCAGCTCGAATTGCGAGCCGCCCTGGCTGATGCTGACGACCAGTTGCGGAGGCTGCGGTCCGGTCAGATGCGGACGAAGAAGATTCTCGACGATCCCCTCGTTGAAGTCGGCGTAGCGGACGGGATACACCACGCTTTCGACGCGTGCAGACACCGTCCCTTGCACCAGCGTTTCACCATCCAGCGCCAGCGCAGCGGCGCCGGACGCGTTGCTCTGGCGAATGTCGCCACCCGGATTCGGAAAACCGAAAGGATCGAAGCCGCTGACGAGGATCCGCTTCACGTCCGGCTGGCCGGTGGGGAAGTCGCTCGCGGTCATTCCGCGCGAAGTCTGCTCGAGCAACGAAAGCAGGCGCGCGTGCAACCGCCGCAGCGCATCGGCGTTGCGTACCCAGGATGGATTCCATTGACGCAGCGCAGTTGTCAGCATCAGCCGCGTCCAGTAGATCTGGCGGTCATCGGTGCCCGCACCCCCGGCCCGCGCCGAAGCGGTCGCCGCCTGCCACAGGTTTTCCCCGGCCCGCTGCACCGCCCCCGCGGCGGCCGCCTCCGCACGCGTCCGATTGAGCGCCGTGGTGAACGCCCTCGCGGTGGCCGAGGCGCTCGCACCGAGGAAGCCGGCGCTCTGTGCCGCCGGCACCTGCTGCTCTTCCGTCGTCAGCGCGGGAACACAGCGCGGAATCTTCGAGACGACCGGCGCGCCACCCTGCACCGCGACAATTTCCGTATCCAGGCCAGACTCGCTCACGCCAAGGGCGGAGCGAAGTTCCGTGCGTGCCTCGCCGATGGCGCGACGTTCCCGGGCAATTTCCGCCCGCGTCGGGCGCCGTCCCAGAAAGGGATCGATGGTCGTTCCATCCGGCGGCGTGCTGCCGGCCGATGTGAAATCACCGCTCCATTCGTTCTGCAAGGGGACGTGGTCGCAGCGCGGCCGCGCCAGGCCGTCGACTGTGACGCGGGTCACGCCGACGCGCGCGTGATCGAAAATGGTCTGCGCCATCCGGGTATGCATACGAACGCATCCGTGAGAGAGGGGGGTTCCGTCGACGGGCGAATACTCGTGCAGCGCGACGCTCTTCGCGTCGTGGAACTGGGTCCAAAGACGCACGCCGCCGCCCGTCACCGGAATCTTCCGGGTCACGGTGAAGGTGCCGACCGGTGTGCAGTTGTTGCCCACCTGCACCGAGCGTGCCGCCGAGCACGCGCCCCCTTCTGCGGTGCCCGCCGTATCGTCGAAACAGCAATGCCCCTTGCCGGTCGAGCACTCACCGCTTTCGCTGTGCCCGTCGCTGAACGTGGCCGTGACACGCTGCGGCGTGTTCTGGTCGACGCGCACCTGAGTGATATGGGGTGCGGAAGCGGTTTTTGCGCCGCCTCCGCTTGCAGGCTTGCGCTGCAACAGGGCCGACGCCGTCCGCGCAAGACGCGCGTCTTGAGCCGCCGACTGCTGTACCACGTGTGTCAGTTCGTGGGCGAGCAGATGCCTGCCCTCGCGGGCATCCGGTGCGAAACGGCCTGAACCGAAGACGATATCGTTGCCGATCGTGTAGGCCTGAGCACCGAGGTCGCGCGCCGATCGCCACGCGGCCGGATCCGAATGCACCCGCACCCGAGAGAAGTCCCGGCCGAACCGCTGTTCCATGTCCTGTCGCAGGGAATGTCCCAAGGGCATGCCGGGGCGGGAGAGCACCTCGTCCACGCTGGCTGGCGCCGAATCGGTCGGCCCATTCGACTGCCCGGAAAAAGCCTGGATGTGCGGGGGAGCGGCACCGATCCGGGAGTGCGACTGCGCCTCCATCACCCGATCGGCAACCCGATCCGCCTCCCGTTCCAGCGGATCGTTGCTTGCGCCGATCATGAGTTTGCGCTGCAGGCCAGATCTCTTCCTGCTGCATTCCACGCATTCACTGCCGCCCGCGGTGTGCGTGCCGCAGGCACATTGGCGTTGGAGCACGGCGTTGCGGCTCGAGCCGAGAGCGGGTGGCGACTTGCTCTGCGCGGCGCTTGTGTATTCGCTCATGGCCGGCCTCCCACCCCGCGATACACGGCCACGGCAATCTGCCGCCCGACGCCGGCCGGATCGGCGCGTTCCGCGACCTGGATGGTGCCCGCATCGACGCGAGTTGCGTGCCGACCCGCGCCCAGGCGGGCGGGGGCCTCGGCCTGCGAGAGCAAACGGCCCAGCTCCTGCTCGATGGCTGCCAGCAGATGCGGCCCTTGGCGGTGTTCCAGCGGCAGTCCGTCCAATACCAGCCGCTCGATGTGCAGATTGATGTTCACGCGCTGCCTCCCGCGGATTCGAGCCAACGGAAGTCCGCTTCGTTGATCGGCCGCTCCAGTTTGCGGAATTCGTTGCGCGCCGCTTCCAGCACCAGCGGCATGGTGACGCGGCTGCCGGACTGGGCGGCGAGGAACGCGGCGTTGAGCGCGATGTTGCTGATGCTGCCGCCGGTGATGTTGAGCTTGGCCAGGCGCTGCAGGTCGAGCTCGCCGAGCGGAGTCTTCTGCGGAAATACGCGCTGCCAGATCGCCACACGCTCCGCCGGAGCGGGAAAGGGGAAATTCACCACGAAGCGCAGCCGCCGCACGAAGGCGCTGTCGAGGGCGCTCTTCATGTTGGTCGCCAGTATCGCCAGGCCGCGGTAGGACTCCATGCGCTGCAGCAGATAGTTGATTTCGATGTTGGCGTAGCGGTCGTGGCTGTCCTTCACTTCGCTGCGCTTGCCGAACAGCGCGTCCGCCTCGTCGAAAAACAGGATGGCACCGCCGTCTTCGGCGGCGTCGAACAGCTTGCGCAGATTCTTCTCGGTCTCGCCGATGTATTTGCTGACGACCGCGGAGAGATCGATGCGATAGATCAACAGGCCCAATTCGTTGGCGATGACTTCCGCCGCCATGGTCTTGCCGGTGCCGGATTCGCCGGCGAACAGCACGCTGATGCCGAGGCCGCGGTTCATGCGCTCGCGAAAGCCCCAGTCGTCGTAGACCGCCATGCGGCTCGCCACCTGATCGGCGATCTGCCGCAGCAGGCGTTTTTCAGGGAGCGGCAGTTCGAGATCGTGCCATGTCGCCTTGGGCTCCAGCACCTGCGCAAGCTGGTCCAGCGCGGGACGCGCCTGGCGCAGGCATTCGATCCAGAGCGTGTCATCCAGCTGTCCGCCGCCGTTGCCGGCCATGGCCAGCGCGCTCGCGGCGACGCTGCGGATCGTCGGCGCATTGAAATTGAACTGCGCAGCAACGCGCGTCACGAGCGCATCGTGCCCGCCACCCAGACCCTGCTCCCAGATCGAGCGTTGCTCGCCGGGCGTCGGCTTCGTAACGTCGAGGACCACGCTCTCGCGGCCTGGCTCGGGCCAGGGCTCGCGCGTATCCATGAACACGAGGCCCAGGCCTCGGCTGACCATGCGCTGGATTGCCGCCGTCTGCGGCGTGGCTGCCCGATCGAGCTGATCCGCATCGATGTAAAGCGCAATGGGCATGAGCGCGCTCTCCCGCTGCCACAGGCGCACCAGCGTCTCGTGATCGCCGGTCTGAACGGGAATGGCGTCGGCAGGCAGGCGGTGGAGCGTGAGCCCCATCCGCGCGGCGATGTCGCCGGCAATGGCGAGTTTGCTCGCGCTGTCGCTCCCGACCAGCTGGAACACCGGCAACGCGGCGGCACGCGCCGCCTTCTCGACATGGCGCATCACCGCCTCGACCACCGCCGCC
>JAJXWE010000203.1 GCA_021781775.1 Pseudomonadota bacterium
GAGCGCGACACTGGTGGTGATGTGCGCGGCGTCGGAAACGGAGCCGACATCGCGCACGAACACGGCCGGGAACGTCCCGGTGCGGATCGGGACCGCCGCGAGGTCCTGGAGGTTCTTGGCGATGGAGTTGAGCTCGACGACCGGGTAGCGCGAGCCCAGGTCGATGTTGCCCGAGGGGCTGATGGTCTCCGCCCTGGCGATGGCGTTGACGACCTGGTCGGAGGACACCCCGTAGGCCTGCAGCCGGGCCGGATCGAGCGAGACGACCACGGTACGCGCGCTGCCGCCGAACGGGGCCTCGGCAGACACGCCGGGCAACGACGCGAACATCGGCCGCACCGTGTTCAGGGCGAGATCCTGCATCTGCTCGACGGAACGGTGCGGGCTGGAAAAGGCGAGATAGCCGACCGGGACACTGCCGGCATCGAAGCGCACCACGAACGGCGGTACCGCCCCGGGCGGCATGTAGGCGTGCGCACGGTTGACGTACTGCACGGTCTGCGCCATCGCCTGCGACATGTTGGTGCCGGGCTGGAAGGTGAGCTTCAGCAGCGCCGCGCCTTCGATCGAACGGGCCTCCACGGTGCGGATGCCGTCGATGTACAGGAAGTTGTACTCGTAGTAGTAAGTGAGGAAACCCTCCATTTGCGTCGCCGTCATGCCCGGGTAGGGCTGCGCCACGTAGATCGTCGGGACGCCGAGCGGCGGGAACACGTCGGCGGGCATCTTCACAATGGCCAGCGCCGCGCCGGCGATCGCGCCGACGACCAGGACAAACACGGTGTAGGGGCGCCGCAGCGCAAGCCGCACGAGACTCATCTGCCCTTCTACCTTTCGATCGCAGGCGGCACTGCGGCCGCGTTGCTCGAGACAGTAGCCGGGTGATCCTGACGGCAGCATGACCTGAAGATGACCAATCGGTCATCCGGCGGGCGATTCGTAACCGTTGTGCGCGGCTGCGCACCGGGGGCGGGATCTATCCCGACGAGCCTTGTGGAAAATACAGATGGACGGTGGTGCCCCGGCCGACCGTGCTCTCGATGCGCAGCGTCCCGCCGTGCAGGTCCATGATGGACTTGACGATCGCGAGTCCGAGTCCGGAGCCGCCGGGGCCACCGGCCCGCGCGGGGTCGACGCGGTAGAACCGGTCGGTGAGCTTCGGCAGGTGCTCCGCAGCGATGCCGATGCCCGTGTCGCTGACACGCAGCCGGAAGGCGCCGTCCGCCGCGCTCTCGCCCTCGATGCGCACGCGCCCGCCGCGCGGGGTGTGCTTCAGGGCGTTGGAGACCAGATTGCTCAGCGCGCGGCGCAGCAGGGTCGGATCGGCGAACACCTGTCCGCCGCCTGCGCAGCTGAGCTCGACGCCCGACTCCTCGGCGAGCATCTGGTAGAACTCCTCGACCGCCTGCATCTCGTGCGCGGCATCGAGCGACGCGCGCTCCGGGGCGCGCAGCGTGTGCTCGGCGTAGGCAAGAAACAGCATCCGGTCGATCATCCGCGCCAGGCGGCCGTACTCCTCGAGCGCCGAGTGCAGCACCTCGCGGTACTCCGGTGCACTGCGCTCGTACGCGAGCGCGACCTGCGCCTCGCCCATCAGGTTGTTGATCGGCGTGCGCAGCTCGTGGGCGAGATCGGCCGAAAACTGGGTGAGCCGCTCGAAGGACTGCTGCAGCCGCTCGAGCATCCCGTCGAATGCCGCGGCGAGCGCGGTGAGCTCAGCCGGCCAGCCGGCCTCTCCGATCCGCTCGTGCAGCCGCTGCGCGCCGACGCGCTCGGTGGCACGCGTGATGGCTGTGATCGGACGCAGCCCGCGACGCGCGATCCACGCACCGATTGCCGCGGCGAGCAGCACGCCGCCGGCAAGCACCAGAATCATCCGCTGCAGGTAGCCGGCGAGCAGTCGCTGCACCGAGCTCATGTCGAGCGCGGCCTGCAGCCGCCAGGGCGAGGTTGGCTCGAGCGCCCCGGGGATCGCCGCCGAGACCAGCAGGAAGCGGCGGTGATCGCGCTCGATCTGTCCCCTGGACTCGCTCTCCCCCGGGGCAACCCAGGGGAACACCTCATCGGGCAGCAGCGTGCTCATGCCGCGCGTCTGGACGAGCACGCGCCGGCGGGCATCGAGCACGCGCAGCATGAAGCGCGAGCGGAAATTGCGGGAGATCTCCGCCTCCTCGGCCACCTTCGGGGCGATGCCCGTGGTCCCCCCGGGCATGCGCTCGAGCAGCCGGGTGACCACGCTCACCTTCTCCTCGAGCGAGGCCCAGCTGGAGTCGTCGAGACTGTGCTGCAGCCCGAGGTAGAAGACGACCGAGGCCACCCCAAGGAGCGCGAGCGCTGCGATCGTGTAGTAGACCGTCAGCCACGTCGCCATCGCCGCTCGCCGCGGCCGCTCGGGGGCGTTACGGGCGCGCTTCCAGAACATAGCCCATGCCGCGGACCGTGTGGATGAGCTTGACCGGGAATGGGTCGTCCACCTTGCGCCGCAGGCGCCGCACGGCCACGTCCACCACGTTGCTGTCACTGTCGAAGTTCATGTCCCAGACCTGCTCGGCGATCACCCAGCGCGAGAGCACCTCGCCCTGGCGGCGCGCGAGCAGCGACAGCAGCGCGAACTCCTTCGGCGCCAGATCGAGCTTCAGCGCGCCGCGCTGCGCCCGGCGGGCGAGCAGATCGAGGCGCAGGTCGGCGATCTGCAGCACCTCCGGCTGGCGCTCGGCGCGCCGGCGCAGCAGGGCGCGCACCCGCGCCAGCAGCTCGGTGAAGGCGTACGGCTTGACCAGGTAGTCATCCGCGCCGAGCTCCAGACCCCTCACCCGGTCCTGCACTTCTCCGCGCGCGGTCAGAAAGAGCACCGGCGTCGACTTGCCGCTGCGGCGTATGTCCGCCACGATCGACCAGCCGTCCAGGCGAGGCAGCATCGCATCGAGGATGATGAGGTCGTAGTCCATCTCGAGGGCCCGGAACCGGCCCTCCTCGCCGTCCGCGGCGACATCGGCGATGAATCCCGCCTCGGTCAGTCCTTCGCGCAGGAATGCCGCGGTTTTCTTCTCGTCCTCTATGATCAGGATGCGCATGGCGGGCTCGCCGGAGTGTACACACTCCCCGCCCCGGACGCGCGGGGTGCAAAAAACGGCTTGCCCACCGGGCGCGCTCGCCTTATAAAGCCGCCCTGCCCGTGTTCGGATCTGCGTTCCCCCAGACACCCCGCGCCGCATCGGAGACATGTCCCCCACCCTCGAGCTCACCCAGGCCCTGATGTCCCGCCGCTCGGTCACGCCGGCCGACGAAGGCTGTCAGGAGCTGATGATCGAGCGGCTGCGTGCGGCCGGCTTCCAGATCGAGCCGCTGCCGTTCGGCAACGTGGCGAATTTCTGGGCGTGGCGCGGCAGCGCTGCCGCCCCGGTGCTGTGCTTCGCCGGGCACACCGACGTTGTGCCCACCGGACCCCTCGAGGAGTGGCGGAGCGACCCGTTCACCCCGACGCTGCGCGAGGGAATGCTCTACGGCCGGGGCGCCGCCGACATGAAAAGCGGCCTCGCCGCGATGGTGACCGCGGCCGAGGCGTTCGTGGCGGCCCACCCGCGCCATCGCGGGCGGATTGCCTTTCTCATCACCAGCGACGAGGAAGGCCCCTCGGTCGACGGCACCAAGCGGGTCGCGGCATTGCTCGGCGAGCGTGGCGAGCGCATCGACTGGTGCGTGGTGGGCGAGCCCTCGAGCGAGCGGACGATCGGGGACACCATCAAGATCGGCCGGCGCGGCTCATTCAGCGGCCGGCTGACCGTGCACGGCGTGCAGGGACACGTGGCCTACCCGCAGCTCGCCGAGAACCCGGTGCACACCCTGGCGCCAGCCCTTGCCGAGCTCACCCAGCGCGTCTGGGATCAGGGAAACGAACACTTCGAGCCAACCAGCTTCCAGATCTCCAACCTCAACGCCGGCACCGGCGCCCCGAACGTCATCCCCGGGGAACTCAAGGCCCGCTTCAATCTGCGCTACTCACCGGTGCAAACGCTCGAGGGGCTGAAACAGACCGTCGAGGGCATCCTCAAGCGGCACGGCGTGCGCTTCACGATCGAGTGGTATCTGTCCGGGGAGCCGTTCTACACGACGCCCGGGGCGCTCTCCGAAGCGGTCTGCGCGGCGATCCGCTCGGTCACGGGCGCCGCGCCGCGGCTGTCCACCGGCGGCGGCACCTCGGACGGGCGGTTCATTGCCCCGCTCGGGGCACAAGTGGTCGAACTCGGGGTGGTCAACGCGACCATTCACAAGGTCAACGAGTGCGTGCGCGTCGAGGACATCGACGCGCTGCACCGCATGTACTTCAACGTGCTCGCGAACCTGCTGGCCTGAGCGCGCGCAGATTGACCGCGATCCCGGCGGCGGCCAGGGCGATGGTCCACAGCGCCACCCACTCGGGCATCGACAGCCCGACGAACGTCCAGTTCACCACGCCGCACTCACCGCTGCCGTTGAGCACCTTGCGGATCACCGCGGTCACCGGCATGAACTTCAGCATCACCGAGAGCGGTGCGCCGCAGGAGGGCACCTCCCAGGGCGGCAGGTGCTGCAGGTAGATCTGCCGCCCCGCCACGGCG
>JAJXWE010000204.1 GCA_021781775.1 Pseudomonadota bacterium
ACGGCTGTTCCGCGACGGCCGGAAACGCCGTCAGGCGCTCATGTGCCACTCGCCCGGCGCGCTCAGCGGCACTAGGCGCTCGATCGTGCCACTCGACTCCTCGCTGATCCGCTGGGGATCGGTGCACAGGCAGGGACGCAGTACCTCCAGGATGCCGTGATAGCCCTCACGTATCGTCGCGGCACACAGCTCGCGGTTCTGGTACTCGGTGTAGTTGACCCAATTCTCCGAGACGATCCAGGTCACCTCGATGATCGAACGGAGGCGCCGGGAGTCAGCCGGCAGACTCATCAGCCCCTGTTGGGCGAGCGCACGCATGAAGCGTTCGATGACCTGCAGCCGACGCTCACGGTTCTCGGCGTAGCGGCGGCGCAGCTCCGGGTCCTGGCGCAGCAGGCCGGCGAGCTCGCGGTAGAAGAAGCGGTACTTGACGATCAGCTGCAACTGCCGCACGAACATCGCCGCCATGTGCTCGAGTGTCGGCGCCAGATGATCCCGGTACCAGCCGGCGTTCATCTCGTCGATCGCGCTCTGGAAGAGTGCGCAGATGACGTCGCGCTTGCTGGGAAAGTGGTACTGCAGGTTACCCTTGCTGATGCCACAGCGCTCCGCGATACGGCTCGCCGAAACGGCTGCGGTCCCCTCCGCGTTGAACAGCTCAAGGGCGGTGCTGAGAATGCGCTGTTGCGTTGATCGCGTGGCCATGGCCGTCTGCTCTGCAAGTTAACGGACTGCGCCCCCTCTCGGCCCGCCGGTGGACGGCAGGCTGCCCGAACTGCGCCACCCCCCGATGGACTCATCCGCTCGGCCCAGAGTTAATTGACACCTGAAGCAAAAGTCAAGTCACCCGGGCGCCAGCGGGCGATCGGTGCCGGCGGAACAGGATCCCGTCACCGCCGGCCATGAGCTACACCGTGACAGGGTCATCGCCGAACGGAGTTCCGGCGATCGCTGCCGTCCGGCTCAGGCGGGCGCTGCCGGCAGCGCCGCGAGCTCCCGCGCCAGTGCGACCCCCTCCTCGTCGGCGAGCGCCGCCGTGTGCAGCCGGGCCATCAGCGCCGCGCCGTCCGGTCGGGCGCCGAGCCGCTCGATCTGGGCGAACAGCACGCTGAAGTGGCGCCAGCCGCGCTCATGCGTGTCACCGTACCCCTTGATCAGTCGCTGCGCGCGCGCCAGCTCGATGGCGAGCGGACGGTTCTGTGGCGCCAGCCCCTGCAGCGCCTGCAGCCATGCCTCGATGCGTGCGTTCTCCTGCCGGTAGCGCAGCGTTGCGCGCCGCCAGCGGCGCAGTCCCGCAAGTGTGTACAGCAGCAGGAAACCGCTGAGCCGGTCCGAGCGGATCCGCCGCCCGCCGGCGAGGCGCGCAAGCCGGTCCGCCACTCGGGGTGAGCGTTGCAGCCAGCCGCCGAGCGCGGCGGGCAGCGTGTCCGCGATCTCCTGGGCGCGCGGGCTGAGGAATTCCGTGATGCCAACGATCTGTTCCGGCGCGGCCCGCACGTCCGTGCGCACCCGCTCGAGGCGTGCGGCGCGGGTTTTGAGGTCTGCCACGCGGATGGTGTCTTCGAAGGTCATCCACAATGCCAGCGCCCGAGCGACATGCTCGCTCAGGACCCAGGCTTCGTCCTGGTGGACAGCTTCCAAAGTGACGATCCGCTCGAGCCGCCGCAGGTACAGTCCGGCATAGTCAGGGTCCTGGTAATCGATCATGCGCCGCACCCCTGCCAAGGCAAGCGGCTGCACCGGCGACGGCAGGCGACGCACCGCCTCGAGCAGCGGCTGCAGGCGTTGCACGACGGCGCGCTCAGGCACTGGCGGCAGTTCGGGCCGCGCCGGCGCCGCGCCCGCCTCGGGTACGGACCCGCCGCGCGCAGCCAACTGACAGGCGTCCTCGAACGCCGCGAGATTGGTCTGCACCGCGATGCCGCTCGCGCTCACGGCCGCCGCGAACGCGTGCTTGCGGAACGGCAACACCCCGCTGCCGCAGAGCGCACCGAGAATCACCGAACTGATGACGCTGCGATGCCGTTGCGCGAGCGCATCCATGTCGAACAGCACGAGGCGCCTCGACTGCTCGCGCAGCAGCTGGGTCAGTGCGGCGGGATCGGTCGCCCCCTGTCCCAGCGCGCTCTTTTCGGCAATCGAGTAGGCACGGTGGCTCGAGGCGATCACCGTCGTACGCGCCGGATCGATCAGGCCGCGCTGCAGCGCCCGGCCGGCTTCGACGAGCTCGGAGGCCACGACGCAATCCACATCGCCCGGCACCGGCATCAGCGCCATGACGGGATCGCGGCCAGCCGACTGCGCCGCAGCCTGCGGAAAGAATTCCAGGTAGTAGAGGGTCGCACCGGTGCGCTGCGCCACGCCCGGCACGGAAGTCGATTGCGCGAGGTAGCCCTCGGCTTCGGCGATCTCGACCAGCCAGTCCGCCAGAACACCGCCGCCCTGGCCGCCGAGCGCGGCGATGGTCAGAGTGATGGGCCGGGCCGCCTGAGCGGTGTTCTGCGCCATCGGCTGCCCGCTCCTACACCGCGCAGCGCAGCAGCCGCCGCGCCCGCCGCCGCTGCAGAAAGCCGATGACCGTGCGGCGCAGCTGCGCCAGCAGCCGGTCCCGGCGGGTCGGGTTGAACAGCAGCTCGGCGCGGTAGAACGAAGGGCAGAGCACGGCCGCATGCGCCACCTCGCCGCACACCCCGCATCCCACGCAGCTGTGATCGACGTGCGCGACCGGATCAGTACGCAGCGGATCAGGGTTGGGCCGGATGGTAAGCGAGGGACAGCCGGAGAGCCGGATGCAGGAGTGATCGCCGGTGCAGGCGTCGGGGTCCACGCCGAAGCGCTCCTGCACCACGCGCTCGCCCTTTTGAATAGCCTGGCGCGTCAGCGGGCGAATGCGCCGCTGGCGATTCAGCTGGCACTCCCCTTCCGCCACGATGACTTTCGGGCCGGCGTCCTTGCTGGTCAGTGCTTCGCGCAGCACTGCCAGGGTACCGCGCATGTCGTAGGTGCGCGTCCGCCGCACCCACCGCACGCCCACGCCGCGCACCGCCGCGACGATCGAATTGTTGCCCTGCCGCCTGACGCCCGCACCACGGGACGAGGGGATGTCCTGACCGCCGGTCGCCGCAGAATAATTGTTGTCCACGATGATCGTGACGTCATCGTGGCGGTTGAACACGGCATTGCCGATGCCGCTGGTGAGTCCGTTGTGCCAGAACCCGCCGTCGCCCATCACTGCGAGCGCTCGGCGGGGGCCGGCCGAGCTCAGCGCCGAGGCGCCCGCCGCGCCGAGGCCGTAGCCCATGATGCTGTTGCCCATGTTGAACGGCGGCAGAGTGGCGAACGAATGGCAGCCAATGTCGGCGCTGATGTGCCACGGGCCAGTCTCACGCTGCAGCAGCTTCATTGCCGCGAACAGCGGCCGCTCTGGGCACCCGGTGCACAGACCCGAGGGCCGCGGCGGGACCAGCGCCGCAAGGCGCTCGGCGGGCAGCGGTCTGCGGGGCGCCGTTGTCATGCCGAGTCCGGGCGCCCAGCGCTCGAGCAGCGCGCCGACACCCTTGCGCAGTACCTCGACCGTGTACTCGCCGCTCATCGGCAGCAGTTCCTTGCCGAACAGGCGTGCGCTGACTTCGTGCCGGCGCAGGATCTGGTTCGCGGCCTGCTCGATGAACTCCGGCTGACCTTCCTCCACCACGAGCACGGCGCGCTTACCGGTGCAGAACCGCACCCATTCCTCAGGTACCAGCGGGTAGGTGACGTTAAGCACGTAGAGCGGCACGCGGCTCGCGCCGAATGGATCGGCACAGCCGAGCAGCTCGAGTGCGCGTAGCACGCTGTTGTACAACCCGCCCTGCAGCACGATGCCGATATCGCCGGCCTCGCCATCGATGATTTCGTTCAGCCGCCGCTCGGCCACGAACCGCTCGGCGGCCGGGAAGCGCTGCTCGATCTTCTCGCGCTCCTGGGCGTAGGTCGAGGGCGGCAGGATGATGCGGCCGTAATCGCGCTGCGGGGCGGCGAGCGCCTCGGCACGCGAGAACGGCGGGCGCCGGTTGTCCGAGGCGACGAAGCGGCCATACACGTGGCAGGCGCGGATGCGCAGCATGAGCATCACCGGGGTGTGGCTGGCCTCCGACAGCTCGAAGCCCTGCTCCACCGCTCGCACGATCTCGGGCAGGTGCGGCCGCGGATCGAGCAGCCACATCTGCGACTTCATGGCGAAGGCGTGGGTACGCTCCTGCATGATGCTCGCGCCCTCGCCATAGTCCTCCCCGAGAATGATCAGCGCCCCACCCTTGACGCCCGCCGAGGCGAGGTTGGCGAGCGCATCGGAGGCAACGTTCGTGCCGACCGTCGACTTCCAGGTCACCGCGCCGCGCAGCGGATAATTGATCGACGCGGCAAGCATCGCCGCGGCGGTCGCCTCGGAGGCGCTCGCCTCGAAGTGCACCCCGAGCTCGGCGAGAACCTCCTCGGCGTCGGCCAGCACGTCCATCAGATGCGAGATCGGCGCACCCTGATAGCCGCCCACGTAGGCGACCCCGGACTGCAGCAGCGCCTTGGTCACCGCCAGG
>JAJXWE010000205.1 GCA_021781775.1 Pseudomonadota bacterium
GGCACGTTGTCGTGCACCCATCGGCCGGCCCGTTCGATGAACGGGGCGATCGAGGTTATCGGCACGGCGATGTCGTGCTTCAGGCTGGCGCCGTCGCGCCGCTGCGCCTCGGGGATGGTCTCGCGCAGTTTCCACAGTTCGGCCCGCTCGCGTTCATTGCGCACGATCAACGCATCCTCGATCAGACCCTGCTCAAGCGCCGGTCCGAGCGTCTCGGTGAGCATGGCGTCGAGCTCATCGGCCGCCCGCCCGGAGGTCAGCTCGCAGAGCACGTACCAGTCGTGCGGAGTCTCGAGCGGGTCGCGCACCCCGGGAACGTGCCGGACGGTCAGCTGCACGGCCAGGCGCGGAATGAGCTCGAAGGCGCTCACGCGCTCGCCGCTCGCCTCGCGCAGTCGCACGAGCAGCTCGACGGCGGCCTGCGGGTCGCGCACGGCGATGAATGCCGTCGCCGTCGCGCGGATGCGCGGGAAAAGCTTCAGGCTTGCCGCGGTGATGATGCCGAGGGTGCCCTCGGCGCCGAGAAACAGCGACTTGATATCGTAACCGGTGTTGTCCTTGCGCAGACGCGAGAGGCAAGACAGCAGCCGGCCGTCGGCGAGGGCCACTTCGAGCCCGAGCACCAGTTCGCGCATCATGCCGTAGCGCAGCACGTGCACGCCGCCGGCGTTGGTCGAGAGATTGCCGCCGATCTGACAACTGCCCTGCGAGCCGAGGCTGAGCGGAAAGTAACGCTGCGCCTCCTCGGCGGTGCGCTGGATGTCGGCGAGCACGCAGCCGGCCTCCGCGATCAACGAGTCATTGAGCGCATCGACAGCGCGGATGCGGTTCAGGCGCGCGAGGCTGATGACGAGCTGCGTGCCGCTCTCATCCGGCGTCGCGCCCCCGCAGTAGCCGGTGTTGCCGCCCTGCGGGACGACGCCGATGCGCTGCTCGTTGCACAGGGCGAGCAGCTGTGCGACCTGCTCGGCCGTTTCGGGTTGAGCGACGGCGAACGCACGGCCGTGATAAAGCTCACGGTGATCGGTGAGGTAGGGCTCGAGTGCGTCCGGGGCGCTCAGCAGCCGCTGCGCCCCGACGATGCGGGCGATGCGCTCGAGCAGTGGGGGATGGATGGCGTTCATGGCCGTGCTTCCTGGCGGTCGGAACTCATGGGCGATGGACCCGGCCGCGCACCGCGAGAGCGCTGGCATCGTTCCCGGGGCTCAGTGCAGCACCGCGCCGAGGGAGCGGCCGAGCAGGTACGTCAGCAGACCTGCCGCACCGCCGATCAGCACCATGCGCAACGCTCCGCGCAGCGCGTGCCGGCCCGTGAACAGGCTGATGGCCAGGCCGACGACGAACAGCGTTGCTGCCGTGAGCGCCGCGGCGGCCACGACGGCGGTGACGCCGGTGGCGCCCGCCAGGAACGGTATGAGCGGCACTGCAGCGCCAACGGCAAAGGCAAGGAATGATGCACCGGCGGCACCCCACGGCGAGCCCAGCAGATCCGGACTCAAGCCGAGTTCCTCCCGGGCGAGCACATCGAGCGCATGCTCGGGCCGGGCCAACAGCGTCTGGCTGACCTCTCGCGCCTGGGTGAGCGGCATGCCCCGGGCGGCGTAGATCAAGGCGAGCTCCTCGGCTTCCTCCTCCGGATATTCGGCGATCTCGGTCCGCTCCAAGGCGATCTGGTACTCGTACATCTCGCGCTGCGAGCGTACCGAGACGTATTCGCCAGACGCCATCGACAGTGCGCCGGCCAGCAGTCCGGCGACTCCCGTGACCCACACCAGGCTCGGCGGTCCGCCGGCTCCGGCCATGCCCATGACCAAGCTGGCATTGGCGAGCAGTCCGTCATTGATCCCGAATACTGTGGCGCGCAGATTCCCGCCGAGTCCGCCGCGATGGCGTGCGCCGACCTCGGCGAGGGTCGTCGGCATCTCGTGTCCGGCCACCGCCGGGCCGCTGTAGACCGACAGTCCCCGCAGCTTCATGGCCGCCAGGACGGAGCGCAGCGCGCGCGGGCCGAGCCAGTGGACCAGACGCGCGACCACGCGGGCCCGCGTGGAGGGACTAAACATCAGCGTGGTCGTCGTGCCGTCGCGCTGTGCCGACTCCTGCCAGCGCTGGGCCTGTTCCTCGGCGGCCTCGGCCAGCTGCTCGAACAGTCGCCGATGATGCGGGTCCGGCTCGGCTGCAGCGACCTGGTGGTACAGCCAGGCCGACTCCTTCTCGTGCAGCCAGCTGTCGGCGATTCCCTGGCTCATGGCGGGGACGGCTGACCCAAGGCAGCGCCCGTCGCGCGGCGTCCGCCGCGCTCAGCCAAGCAGGGCGAGGCTGTTGCGCAGCGCGCGGCGCGCAGGCGTCGGGCGGATGTGCCGCACGAACTCAATACTCGTCCTGATCGTCGTCGTCCCAGTCCTCGTCATCCTCATCATCGTCGTCCCAATCATCGTCCTCGTCATCTTCTTCTTCTTCGTCTTCCTCTTCGTCCTCATCCTCATCCTCGTCCTCGGACTCGGCCCAGCCTTCCGGCTCCTCGGTCTCCTCGAGATCCATTTCGTGCCAGGTCTCCAGGTCGATCTCCTCGATCTCGCCGTCGAGATGCTCGATATGCACGAGCTCGGCGTCTTCGTCTACTTTGAGCACTCGGAATGATTCGTCTTCTTCAAGGTTCTCGTACCAATGGCCGGGAACCGGTTCGTAATCTCTGCTCACCGATGGGATCCTCTCACGTGGCGGCCGCGCAAGTTTAGGGGTTGCGCAGGCCGGGGGCAACGCGCCGCCGCGGCGCGCTCGCGCGCCGGGTTCCCGCCACGTATAGTTTTCTCATGTCCACCCGATCCTCTACGAATTCACCGCTGACCCAGGCACGGCGCGTTGTCATCAAGGTCGGCTCGGCGCTGCTCGTCGAGAGCGGGACCGGCCGCATCAACCGGGCCTGGCTCGAGACTCTGATCGAGGATCTGCTGCGGCTGCGCCAACGGGGCCAGCAGGTCATCCTGGTCTCTTCGGGCGCCATTGCCCTCGGTCGCCGGCAACTGTCGCTCGGCAAGGGACCGCTGCGGCTCGAGGAGAGCCAGGCGGCCGCGGCGGTCGGCCAGATCCGTCTGGCGCACGCGTACAAGGAACTGCTCGAGAGCCGCCAGGTGACGGTCGCCCAGGTGCTGCTCACTTTGGAGGACAGCGAGCGCCGCCGGCGCTATCTGAATGCTCGCGCCACGCTCGAGACATTGCTAACGCTCGGCGCGCTGCCGGTGATCAATGAGAACGACACGGTGGCGACCACCGAGATCCGCTATGGCGACAACGACCGCTTGGCGGCGCGCGTGGCGCAGATGGCTGGTGCGGACTGCCTGATCCTGCTCTCGGACGTCGATGGACTGTACACCGGTGATCCACATCGCGATCCGGCCGCGCAGTTCATCCCGGAGGTCAGGCAGATCACCCCGGAAATCGACGCCATGGGCGGCCGGCCGGCCTCGGAGTTCGGCTCCGGGGGCATGGCCACCAAGCTGCTGGCCGCGCGAATCGCCGTCGCAGCGGGCTGCCACATGTGCATCACCGACGGACACCCTCGTCATCCGGTCAGCCGGCTCGAGGAGGGAGCGCGGTGCACCTGGTTCGTGCCGGGCGCCACGCCGATCGCGGCCCGCAAACAATGGATTGCCGGCACGCTGCGTCCGGCCGGGGCCGTGACCATCGATCACGGCGCGCTGCACGCGCTGCTTGCCGGCCGCAGCCTCCTGCCGGCCGGGGTGACCGGGGCTCGTGGACAGTTCGAGCGGGGCGACACGGTGAGCGTGCTGACTCCCGAGGGCGCCGAGGTTGCTCGGGGGATCATCGGGTATTCCGACGCCGATGCCGCCCGGATCATCGGGCGCCAGTCGGCCGAGATCCCGGACATTCTCGGGTTCCGCGGCCGCGACGAGCTCATTCACCGTGACGATCTGGTATTGCTGCAGGGCGCGCGTCCATGAGCACGCACACGCGCGAGGAGCTTGACGAGCTCATGCAGCGCCTGGGGCGCGACGCAGTCGCCGCTGCCGCAGTGCTGGCGCAGGCCGGCACCGCTGTGAAGGACGCGGCGCTCAAGGGTGCCGCCGCGGCGATCCGTGCGCGGGCCGGACAGATTCTCAGCGCCAATGCGCATGACCTTGCGGCAGCGCGCGCCGCCGGTCTCGGTGCGGCCCTGCTCGATCGTCTGAGCCTCGATGCCGGGCGCATCGAGGCGATGGCGCGCGGCATCGAGGCGGTGGCACAACTGCCCGATCCCATTGGTACGGTCGCCGCGCAGTGGCAGCGCCCGAACGGGCTGAGCATCGCGCGCGTGCGCGT
This sequence comes from Pseudomonadota bacterium, assembly GCA_021781775.1. GTDB lineage: Bacteria > Pseudomonadota > Gammaproteobacteria > Steroidobacterales > Steroidobacteraceae > 13-2-20CM-66-19. Next base: position 4,321 of record JAJXWE010000205.1, read on the forward strand.
ACCCCTCGGCGTGATCGGCATCATCTACGAGAGCCGCCCTAACGTGACGGCCGATGCCGGGGCGCTGTGTCTGAAGTCCGGCAACGCCGTGATTCTGCGCGGCGGGTCCGAGAGCAGCGGGTCGAACGCGGCAATTCACGACTGTCTCGTCGAAGGGCTGTGCGGAGCGGGATTGCCCGCGGCGTGCATTCAGCGGGTTCCGACCACGGATCGGGCGGCAGTCGGCTACATGCTCGCGGGGATGACCGAGTAC
>JAJXWE010000206.1 GCA_021781775.1 Pseudomonadota bacterium
GCGGTGTGCTTCGGCGGGCCAGTAGTCCATGCGCACGCTGAGGACGCGCACCGCGCCGGGCAGCAGCTCGCCGGGGCGGCTGCGCAGGGTGCCGTGGCGCGCCATGTAGTGCATCCGGCCGTGCAGGCCCGCCTCGAGCCAGCGCAGCAGGTGCCGCTCGTCCTCGGCAAGCTCGACCCCGGTTACCCCCAGGCGCGCGAACCCCAGCTCCCGCGCGCGGGCGGCGAGCCAAGCCCTCACGGCCTGCGGCTCGAGCGTCGGGGTGATCATGGCGGCCTCACCGCGCCAGTATAATCAGGCCATGTCACTGCCGGTCTTCCTCTATACCTCCGCCCAGGTGCGCGCCATCGAGCGCACCGCCATCGAGACCTTCGGGCTGACGGGCTACACGCTGATGGAGCGGGCGGGCGCGGGCGCGCTGCGCTGTCTGCGCGAGCGCTGGCCGGCGGTGCGACGCATCGCGGTGATCTGCGGCCCCGGCAACAACGGCGGCGACGGTTACGTGTTGGCACGCCTGGCGCGTGCCGCCGGCTGCGAGGTGACGGTGCTCGCGGCGAGCGCGCCGCAGCGTTTGCACGGTGATGCGCTGCGGGCTTGCGAGGACTGGCGCGCCGCGGGCGGCAGCGTCCATGCGTTCACGCCGCAGGCATTGGAACCGGCCGAGGTGCTGGTCGATGCGCTGCTCGGCACGGGATTGGCCGGTGCGGTCCGCGAGGATCTGACCCGCGTGATCGGCGCGATCAATGCGAGCGACCGTCCGGTGCTCGCGCTGGATGTGCCCTCCGGGCTCGACGCCGACCGCGGCGAGCCGCTGGGGACGTCCGTGCGCGCCGAGTGCACCGTGACCTTCGTGGCCCTGAAGACGGGGCTGTTTCTCGGCGAGGGACCGGTTCTGTGCGGCATGGTGCGGCTCGAGGCGCTCGGTCTCGACGCGCTGCAGGCCGAGCGGCCGATCCCGGCGCTCGAGCGGCTGGAACGCGCCGAGCTCGGGCAGGTACTGCCACGGCGCGCCCGCGCGGCGCACAAGGGCGATTTCGGGCACGTGCTGGTCATTGGCGGTGGACCGGGCATGCCGGGGGCGGCGCGGCTCGCTGCCGAGGCCGCTCTGCGTGTCGGGGCCGGGCGCGTGACGGTCGCAGTCGCTGCGCAGAATGTTGCGGTGGTGGTGGCGACCCGGCCGGAGTTGATGTGCGTGCCGCTCGTGGGCGCCGAGACCGTGCAGGCGCTGGCCGCTCGGTGCGACGTTCTGGCCGTCGGGCCCGGTCTCGGGCAGGACGCCTGGGCACGCGTGGCGCTCGAGGCTGCCTTGGAGTGCGGCAAGCCCGTGGTGGTGGATGCCGATGCACTCAATCTCGTTGCGGCGACGCCGCCGCGCAAGCCCCGGGAGTGGATTCTCACGCCCCACCCGGGGGAGGCGGCCCGGTTGCTCGGCCGCACGGCCGCGGCGGTGCAGGCGGACCGGCCCGGCGCGCTCGCGGCGCTCGTGGCACGCTACGGCGGCACGGTCGTGCTCAAGGGCGCGGGGACGCTGCTGGGGCGTTCGGGGACGGTGCCGGCGCTGTGCGAGCACGGCAACCCGGGCATGGCGGGACCGGGCATGGGCGATGTCCTTACCGGCGTGATCGCCGGGCTGCTCGCCCAGTGCCGCGATCCCTGGCGCGCGGCGCGCGCCGGCGTGCTCATCCATGCGCTCGCCGGCGATGCGGCCGCGTGCGACGGGGAGCGTGGGATGCTCGCGGGCGACCTGATCGAGGAGCTGCGCCGCTGCGTGAACTTCTAGTCACGGCCGCCCAGACCGAAGCGCTCGGAGCACGTCTGGCGCGCACACGGCCCGATGCGACGCAATTTGCGGTGGCCTACTTGCGCGGCGAGCTCGGCGCCGGGAAGACCACGCTGGCACAGGGTTTTCTGCGCGCTTGCGGCATTGACGGTCCCGTGCGCAGCCCAACCTATATGGTGCTGCAAGTGTATCCGCTCGAGCGCCAGACCGTGGTGCACCTCGACCTGTACCGACTGCGTGGCCCGGAGGAGCTCGAGCCCCTCGGACTCACCGAGTGGGCGTTCCCGGGGTGCCTCTGGCTGATCGAATGGCCGCAGCGCGGCGCGGGCGGCCTGCCGCCGGCCGATCTGGTGGTCGATCTCACGCTCACTGCCGCCGGCCACGAGGCGCAACTCTCGGCCGGTTCGGCGCTCGGCCGCGCATGGCTGCGGCACCTCGGGGAAGGTCCGGCCGCACATTGCAGTTGAAATGAGACGGCGCGACTCGTAGATTACACATCAACGAGTGCCGGGAAGCTCATGATCAGGAAGGTCTTTTATACTTTTCTTGCCCTGCTGGGCGGCCTGACGGCTGTGCCGGCGCTCGCCAACATCGTGCATTTGAACCAACTGTCGCTCGCAGACTCGGGGCAGCGCGCCACCGCGCGGCTTGCGCTCACCGGGTTCACCCGGGCGCGCTATTTCCATCTGAGTCATCCGGACCGAGAGGTGGTGGATCTGCTCGGCACGCGCGCCGGCGCCGGGCTGCGCCTGCCGCACGGGCGGGGTTGGGTGCGCGCGGTGCGCATGGGGCTGCAACCCAACGGTGCGCTGCGCCTGGTGTTCACCACCAGTGCCGCGTCTCACCTGCAATTGGTGTGGCTGCGCGGCCGTGGTACGGGCCGCGAGCTGCTGCTCGAGATGCGGCGCACCGGTGCGTCGGTGGCCGCGAATGCGCGGCCGCTGCCGGTCGCAACGCGTCTGGCGCCGGCCGATGACGGCCGGGACATCATCATCACCGTAGATCCCGGACACGGGGGTATCGATCCCGGCACCATCGGACGTTACGGTACCGAGGAGAAGAACGTCACGCTCGCGATCGGGCGGCTGCTCGCGCGGCGTATCGACCGGCAGCGCGGCATGCGCGCCACCATGACGCGCGACAGCGACGTCTACCTGACTCTGCGCGAGCGCATGCGCGTCGCGCGGCGCGACCACGCGGACCTGTTCGTTTCCATCCACGTCAACGACGTCGGGGACCCTTACATCAAGGGCGCGCAGGTGTACATCCTCTCCCTGCACGGTGCCTCGAACGAGGCGGCACGCATCCTGGCCGACCGGGAAAACGCGGTGGACCAGCTGGCCGGAGTCAAGCTGCGCGGCAAGTCGCATACCCTCGCCACGGTGCTGCTGAACCTCTCGCAGACCACGACCATCGCCCACAGCATGGTGGCGGCCCGCGACGTGCTGCACGCGCTCGACGGCTCGGTGCCGGTGAACCGCCAGAATGTGCAACAGGCGGCCTTCGTGGTGCTGAAGTCACCGACCATCCCCTCGATGCTGGTCGAGACCGACTACATGTCCGATCCCACCGAGGAGCTCAAGCTCCGCCAGCCCTGGTACCAGAAGCGCATCGCCGATGCGATTTTCCAGGGCGTGCTCGGCTACTTCCGCCAGCATCCGCCTGCCGGGACCCTGTTTGCCGAGCAGCGCGCGGCGCGGCTGCGCACGCTCGTGGCACGCACCGTTCACTAGCGCGCGGCCCGCCCCGGCGTGCCGGGTTCCCTGGTAGTCTCGCGGCATGCCCATCCGGATACTGCCCAGCGAACTGGTCGATCAGATCGCCGCCGGCGAGGTCATCGAGCGGCCCGCCTCGGTGGTCAAGGAGCTGATCGAGAACAGCCTCGATGCCGGCGCCCGCCGCATCGAGGTGGACGTCGAGCAGGGCGGCGTCGGCCTGGTGCGCGTGCGCGACGATGGCTGCGGCATCGAGCCCGATGCGCTGCCGCTTGCACTGACCCGCCACGCCACGAGCAAGATCGCCTCGCTCGATGACCTGGAGGCGATCGGCACGCTCGGCTTTCGCGGCGAGGCGCTGCCCTCGATCGGCTCGGTGGCGCGGCTGCGCGTGGTGTCGCGTACGGCCGGTGCGGCGCATGGCGCCGAGATCCTCGTCGAGGGCGGCGCGGTCGGGGCCGTGCGACCGGCGCCGCATCCGCCGGGCACGACCATCGAGATGCGCGAGCTCTTTTACAACGTGCCGGCGCGGCGCAAGTTCCTGCGCAGCGCGCCGACCGAGCTCGGGCACATCGCGCGGCTGATCGAACGGCTCGCGCTGGCGCGGCCGGAGGTGACGGTGCGGCTGCGCAGCGGCGAGCGCCTCGCCCTCGACGCGCCGGCCGCCGAGCCACAGGCCCGCGTCGGGCAGTTGCTCGGGGCCGAGTTCCTCGAACGCGCACTCGCGGTGAGCCACGCCGCCGGCCCGGTGCAGCTCACCGGCTGGATCGGACTGCCGACGGCCTCGCGCGCGCAGGCCGACCAGCAGTACTGGTTCGTCAACGGCCGCCCGGTGCGTGACAAGCTGCTGATGAGCGCCGCGCGCCTCGGTTACCGTGATGTCCTTTATCACGGCCGGCACCCGGCCTACGCGCTGTATCTCACGCTCGATCCGCGTCTGGTGGACGTCAACGCGCACCCGGCGAAGCTCGAAGTGCGTTTCCGGGACAGCCGCCAGATCCATGAGTTCGTGCTGCGCACGCTCGAGCGCGCACTCGCCGCCACGCGGCCGGAGCACGCCGCGGCGCCGGCGGCTCAC
>JAJXWE010000207.1 GCA_021781775.1 Pseudomonadota bacterium
TCTTCAGGGCGTTGTTGCGAAAGATATCGGCGATCTGCGTGCTCACCACCGCGCGTATGCCGAAGTCGGTGAGTGCCCACGGCGCGTGCTCGCGCGAGGAGCCGCAGCCGAAGTTGTGCCCGGCGACCAGGATGCTGCAGCCGCGCGACTGCGGCTGGTTCAGCACGAACTCCACGCGCGGCGCGCCGTCGGCAGCGTAGCGCCAGTCGGCGAACAGGTGCTGCCCGAGGCCCTCGCGGGTGGTCGTGGTGAGGAAGCGGGCCGGAATGATCTGATCGGTGTCGACGTCGCTCGCGGGCAGGACGACGGTGCGCGAGCGCAGGGTACGGATCGGCTCCATTACAACAGCTCCCGCGGATCGGTGACGCGCCCGCGCACGGCGCAGGCCGCGGCGGTAAGGGGGCTGGCGAGCAGGGTGCGCGCGCCGATGCCCTGACGACCCTCGAAATTGCGGTTGCTGGTGCTCACCGCGTAGTGTCCCTTCGGGACCAGGTCGCCGTTCATGCCGAGGCACATCGAGCAGCCCGATTCGCGCCATTCGGCGCCGGCCTCGATGAACACCCGGTCGAGGCCCTCGGCCTCGGCTTCGCGCTTGACCTGCTGGGAGCCCGGGACCACCAGCAGGTGCACGCCGGCGGCGACCTTGCGCCCGCGCAGCAGCGAGGCGGCGGTGCGCAGGTCCGACAGCCGACCATTGGTGCAGCTGCCGATGAACACGACGTTCACCGGGTGCTCGCGCAGCGGCTGTCCCGGCGCGAAGCCCATGTAGGCGAGGGACTTGGCGAATGCCGGATCGTCGGCGCGCTCGGGAATGGCCCCGCCGACCGGGATCACCATCCCCGGATTGGTGCCGTAGGTCATCATCGGCTCGAGCACCGAGGCGTCGATCTCGACTGCACGATCGAACGGCGCGCCGGCATCACTCGGCAGCTGCCGCCAGCGCTCCACGGCCGCTTCCCACGCCTCGCCCTGGGGCGCGCGGGGCCGGCCGGCGAGATACCGGAAGGTGGTCTCATCGGGAGCGATCATGCCGGCGCGCGCGCCGGCCTCGATCGACATGTTGCACACGGTCATGCGCGCATCCATATCAAGCGCGCGGATCGTCTCGCCCCGGTACTCGATGACGTGTCCGGTGCCGCCCGCCACGCCGATCCGCCCGATGATGGCGAGGATGAGGTCCTTGGCGCCGACGCCCTCGGGGAGTCTGCCGCGCACGTTCACCGCAAAGGTACGCGGCTTGCGTTGCAGCAGGCACTGCGTGGCCAGCACGTGTCCGACCTCGGTCGTGCCGATGCCGAAGGCGAGCGCGCCGAGTGCCCCGTGCGTGCTGGTGTGGCTGTCGCCGCAGACCACGGTCTTGCCCGGCTGCGTGAGGCCGAGTTCCGGCCCGATGATGTGCACGATGCCGCGGCGCGCGTCGCGCAGGCCGAGCAGCTCGAGCGAGAATGCGGCGCAGTTGCGCTCGAGTTCGCGCACCTGGCGCGCGGCCGCCTCGATGCTGATCGGCGCGCCGCCGAAGACCTGCTCGGTGCGCGTCGGCGTGGAGTGATCCATGGTGGCGAAGGTCCGCTCGGGACGACGCGGCTTCAGGCCGCGCTCGCGCAGCACCGTGAAAGCCTGCGGCGAGGTCACCTCGTGGATCAGGTGCAGGTCGATGTACAGCACCGCCGGCGTGTCAGGCGTCTCGGGCACCACCTCGTGGCCGCGCCAGACCTTCTCGAACAGGGTCAGCGGTGCCGTCATGCCTGCGCCACCGCTGGGGCGCTGGCCAGGTCGACGTGATCCAGCCAGCCCCATTTGTCGGCGGTGGCGCCGGTGAACAGGCCGAAGAAGGCCTTCTGCAGCGTCTCGGTGATCGGCCCGCGCGCACCACTGCCGACCGTCAGGCGATCCACCGAGCGGATCGGGGTGATCTCGACCGCGGTACCGGTGAAGAACGCCTCGTCCGCAATATAGAGGAGTTCGCGCGGCAGGGCGCACTCGCGCACCTCGATGCCGCGCTCCCGGGCCAGACGGATGACCGTGTCGCGGGTGATGCCGCCGAGCACGGAGTGGGCGAGGGCGGGGGTGAGCAGCACACCGTCCTTGACCAGGAACAGATTCTCCCCGGAGCCCTCGCTGAGGGTGCCGTCCGGGGCGAGACCGATACCTTCCTGAAAGCCCAGGCGACGCGCCTCGGCGCCGATCAGCTGGCTGGAGAGGTAGTTCCCGCCCGCCTTGGCGAGCGCCGGCAGTGTGTTCGGGGCGACGCGGTGCCAGGAGGAGACGCAGACGTCCACGCCCTGCTCCTCGCTCTCATGGCCGAGGTACTTGCCCCATTCCCAGGCGGCCACGGCCACCTCGGTCGGCGGCTCGTTCTTCGGCGTCACGCCGATCTCGCCGTAGCCGCGGAAGGCGACCGGACGGATGTAGGCGCCCCGGGTGAGCCCGTTGGCGCAGATCACCTGCCGGCAGGCCTCGTCGAGCTGGCCGGCCGAGAACGGCAGGGTCATGCGGTAGATCTTGGCCGAGTCGAGCAGACGACGGGTGTGCTCGCGCAGCCGGAAGATGGCCACGCCGCGGTGCGTCTGATAGGCGCGGATTCCCTCGAACACGGACGAGCCGTAGTGCAGGGCGTGCGCGAGCACGTGGACCGTGGCCTTCTCCCACGGAACGAGCTTGCCGTTGAACCAAATGAACTGTGTGGCCGGAATAGGCATGAACAATCTCCCGTGGAGCGCTGCCAATCAATGGGTCGGAGCTGCGTGCGCCGTCGTAGTGCGTTCCTCGCGCGAGCGCCCGCCCGATGCGGCCTGCTCAATGCGGTTGATCACCTCGAGGAATGCCTTGCCGCTCGACTCCACGATGTTGGTACTGACGCTCGAGCCCCGATAGGTGCGCTGATTGTACTCCACGTACACCAGCGCCTCGCCCTGGGCGTCCTCGCCCTCGGTGACCGCGCGTACCTCGAATTTGCGTAACATCACCTCGATCCCCGTCGCCGTCTCGATCGCCTTGAAGGCCGCATCGACCGGGCCGTCGCCCTGGGCGGTGTGCTCGATCAGCCGTCCGTCGCTGTGCCGCAGGCGCACGGTGGCGCTCGCCGGCCCTTCGGTCACCGCATGCGTCTCGAGTCCGGCAAGGCTCCAGGGACCGGCCGCCGTGCCCTCGGCGCGCAGCACGAGCGCCTCGATGTCACCGTCGAACAGCTCCTTCTTGCGGTCGGCGAGCGCTTTGAACTCCTCGAACACCTGGTTCAGCTCCTGCTCCTCGAGTTCGAAGCCGAGCGCGCGCACACGCTCGCGGAAGGCATGCCGGCCGCTGTGCTTGCCGAGAATCAGGTGGCTGCGCGAGAGTCCGACGTCCTCCGGGCGCATGATCTCGTAGGTCGAGTAGTGCTTGAGCACACCGTGCTGGTGAATGCCCGCCTCGTGCGCGAAGGCGTTCTCCCCGACCACCGCCTTGTTGCGCGGCACGGGCATCGCCGTGATGCTCGAGACCAGCCGGGAGGTGGGATAGAGCCGGGTGGTCTGGATGCCGGTGGTGACATTGAAGAACGCCGCGCGCGTCTTCAGCGCCATCACCACTTCCTCGAGCGAGGCGTTGCCCGCCCGCTCGCCGATGCCGTTGATGGTGCACTCGACCTGGCGGGCGCCGGCGACCACCGCGGTGAGGCTGTTGGCCACGGCCATGCCCAGATCGTTGTGGCAGTGCACCGAGAGGCGGACCCGCTCGATGCCGCGCACGTTCTTGCGCAGATAGCGGAACAGCTCGGCGAACTCGTCCGGCACCGTGTACCCGACCGTGTCGGGAATGTTCACGGTGCTTGCCCCGGCCTCGATGGCCGCCTCCACCACCTGCGCCAGGAACTCCAGCTCGGTGCGCGAGGCATCCTCGGGGGAGAACTCCACGTCCTCGCACAGCTCGCGGGCGAAACGCACGCCCTCGACGGCCGCGCGCAGGATCTGCTCCTCGGCCATGTTGAGCTTGTACTGGCGGTGAATCGCGCTGGTGGCGAGAAATACGTGGATGCGCCGCCGCGGCGCATCGGCGAGGGCGCGCGCGGCGAGCTCGATGTCCTCGCGGTTGCAACGCGCGAGGCCGGCGATGATGGGACCGCCGACCTCGCGCGAAACCGCCTGCACGCTCTCCCAGTCCCCCTTGGAGGCGGCCGGAAAGCCTGCCTCGATCACATCGACGCCGAGGTCGGCGAGCGCCCGCGCCACGCGCAGCTTCTCCGGCCGCGTCATGCTGCATCCGGGCGCCTGCTCGCCATCGCGCAGCGTCGTGTCGAAGATCAGGACCTTGTCGGGTTCGACTGCCATGAGGGTATCTCCTGCGGTCTGGGGGCGAGCGCTCAGGCGCGCCGGTCGTTCAACCAGGGCATGCGGGCGCGCAGGCGCGCGCCGACTTTCTCGATCGGATGCTGGATGTCGCGCTTGAGCAGCTTCTGGTAACGCTTGCGCCCGGTGGCGTTCTCGCGGATCCACTGGCGGGCGAACGTGCCGGACTGGATCTCCTTCAGCACCTTGCCCATCTCCTTCTTCACGCGTGCATCGACGATGCGTGGTCCGCGGGTGAGATC
>JAJXWE010000208.1 GCA_021781775.1 Pseudomonadota bacterium
GCTTACCGGCTGGACGAAGATGCCCTGCAGCAGGATCGTCGCCGAGGCGATCGCGGCCATGGCGGCGAAGACGCGGATGTGTCCGACCCTGCGCACCAGGTACGGCGCGGCGCTCGTGCCGGCCAGGTAGCCCAGGTAGTAGCAGGACATCACGATGCCGGTCACGGCGGGTGTGAAGCCATCGAGCGTCGCCCGCAGGCTGACTTCCGTGCTCTGCAGTCCTGCGCCCAGCATGAGAATGCCCATGCCGAGCAGCAACTGCCAGCTCGATGCGATGACCGTGGTCGAATTCGACCGGACCACGCTGCTTTCGGATGTCGATCCCACCGTGAATGCTCAGCGCCGATTTGTGCGGTACGAAGGGGTTGAACAGGGCGTGGAGGTCATCGCCGAGGCGGGCCAGTAAAGACTGCCGGTGGGAAGGAAGGGGTTGATCGACAGGAGTGCCATGCTACCGCGCGGCGACCGGCCCGCAAAGACGGCACGTATCCGATGTCGCGATAGCGCCATGAGTTTTATGAATTGCCCCGCCGGACACGATCGAGTGGGCCGCCTGTATATTGAGCTCTCCATCTCCGAGCTGACGGTCCTTCATGAGGCAGAATCGACGCCATCCTGGCCAGAGCCCCGCCCGGGTGCCTGCCGCGCGCGCTGCGGCGTATCGGCAGCTGCGCAATCCCTTCGAACCCCAGGTCGCCTTCTCTGCCGACGCGGTCGCCGCCATGCACGAGCAGGCGCTGCGGGTGAATGAGACGCTCGGCATCAAGGTGCTATTGCCCGAGGCACGCGCATTGTATCGGCAGGCTGGCGCACAGGTCGATGACGAGACTCAGTTGGTGCGCATCGGCCGCGAGATCATCGAGGCGGCGCTCGCCGGCTGCCCGCGCAGCATTCAGGGCTTTGGTGCCGATCCGAGCCGCTCGGTGCAGTTCTCCCCCGGCTCGCTGGTGTTTATCGGCGGATCGAGCTGCCCCAACGCCGCGGACCTCGAGCGTGGCCGGCGTCCCGGATCGCTCGCCGACCTGACGGATCTGACCAAGATCTCGCAGCACTTCGACGTACTGCACGTACTCGGCAACCACGTCGAGCCGCAGGATGTCCCGGTGCACGTGCGCCACTACGCGACCACGCGCCTGCAGCTGACGCTCTCGGACAAGATGCCGCAACTGTCGGCACGCGGCACGGCGCAGACCGAGGACGGATTCGCGATGATCCGCCTGGCGCGCGGGCTGTCCGAGCGCGACTTCCGCAGCGGCGTGCACGTGTACACCATCATCAACAGCAATTCCCCGCGGACACTCGACATTTCGATGGCGCAGGGCATCATCGACTTCGCCCGCAACGGACAGCTGACGATCATCACGCCGTTCTGCCTGGCCGGTGCGATGGCTCCGATCACCATCGCCGGAGCGCTGACGTTGCAGCATGCCGAAGCGCTGGCCGGAATCACGCTCGCCCAGCTGGCGCATCCGGGCGCACCGGTGCTCTACGGGAGCTTTCTCTCGAACGTTGACATGAAGTCCGGTTCGCCGGCATTCGGCACCCCGGCGCATCTGCAGGCGACGCTCGGTGCCGGTCAGTTGGCGCGTCACATCGGGCTGCCGTGGCGCGCGGGGGCGGGCACGGCGGCCAACGTGGTCGATGCGCAGGCCGCCTGGGAAACGCAATTCTCACTCTGGGCGAGCGTGCTCGCCGGCGCCACCGTGTGCGTGCACGCGGCCGGCTGGCTCGAGGGCGGCCTGACCAATTCCTATGAGAAGTGCATTGCGGACGTCGAGATGCTGCAGATGTTCGCCGAGCTGTGCACCCCGCCGGACGCCAGCGCCGATGCCATCGGCTACGAGGCCATCGCGGAGGTGGCCCCAGGCGGACACTTCTTCGCAGCCGCGCACACCATGGCGCGCTACCGCACGGCGTTCTACGAGCCGCTCATTGCCGATGTGGCGAACTTCGGCACCTGGACCGAGAACGGATCGCTGACCGCGACCGAGCGCGCGCGTGCGAAATGGCGGCAGGTCCTCGCGGAATTCACCCCGCCACCGGCGGCGGTGGACTGCGCCGAGCGGATTGATGAGTTCATCGCCCGGCGCACCGAGCAGGGCGGCGCGCCCCCGGTGACCTGAGGCGCTGCGGCGCCTCAGGCGTGCCCGGGCATGCTCGCCGCGCGGCGCTCATCTTCGGGCAGGAAGCGCGCAGCGCGGAAGAAGTGCCAGGTGGCCCACAGACCAGTCGGCACCAGACAGAGCATCGCCAGACGCAGCGAGTGCGCGTCCGGGTGATGATGCGGCGCGAACCAGTCGCTCAACATGCCGACCGCTTCGGGCGCGATGACCAGGTTGGCCACGTTGGCGACGAACAACGTCGTGGCGCAGTACACGGCGCGCATGCGCGGCTGAGCCAGATTGTTCAGGATGCCGAAGCTGGCGCCGATGTAGACGTAGAGGGCCGGCACGTACAGCCACAGCAGCCAGCGGAACACCGTCAGGGAGTGCGTCGAGTACATGAATCCCGTGACCAATGTTGCGACGGCGACGTAGCCGCCGAGCAGGCGCACGATGCGGCGCGAGTCAGCCAGATACGGTCGCGAGAGCAGCCACGTGCTGCCGACCATCGCCAGACTGCCGCCGACCAGATGCACCGGTCCGAGGATTGCGCCGGCCTGTCCGACATTAAGCCCGTAGGCGCGCATCAGAAACGCAGGCGTCCACCACATCAGTCCCCAGCCCCACAACGCCACCACCGCGCCGGCGGCCATCACGTGTACCGCGGAGCGCTGCCGCCACAGAAAGCGCAGGGTCTGGCGGATCGGCGGGGCAGGAGCGTCGAGGTGCGTTTCGTCCAGCCGACCGCGGCGCGGCTCGCGAATGGTGAAGAAGATCAGCGCGCCGGCGATGAGTCCCGGGATCCCCAGCACGAGGAACATCGCCCGCCAGCCCAGGTGATACGCGAGCGCACCGGCGATCTGCGAGCCGAGCCAGGCGCCGATCGGTGCGCCGAGGGCGAAGACCTGCAAGGCCATCGGGCGGCGGGCCGCAGGGAAGTAATCCGACAGCAGCGAATTGCTGCCCGGCGTGCCGCCGGCCTCTCCGACGCCGACCCCGATGCGGGCCGCGAGCAGCTGGCCGTAGTTGCGCGCCAGTCCGGTCGCGGTCGTGAGCACCGACCAGGCAATGAGCGAGATACCGATGATGTTGCGGCGACTGTAGCGGTCGATCAGCCAGGACAGGGGAAAGCCGAAGGCGACGTAAAACAGCGCCAGCGACACCCCGGTGAGGAACGCAACATTGGCGTCCGAGAGATGCAGCGAGTGGCGGATCGGCTCGAGTACGGTGGAGATGGAGTAGCGATCGGTGATGCTCAGCGTGTAGACCATGCACATCATGATCGCCACGTACCAGCGCTGCGTCAGCGAATACCCAGCGCTCGTCGGGTCTGCGCCGGGCACTTTGATCAGGGGCTCGTTGCTGGCGTCGGGACTGGTCTCGCTCACGCTCTACCTGCTGGCCTGTGCTGTCACGCGCCGGTGCGCGCGTCTTCGAGAATCAAATCGGCGGCCTTTTCGGCCAACATCATTACCGGCGCATTGGTGTTGGCAGAGGGCACGTTCGGGAACACCGACGCATCGACCACACGCAGTCCCCCCGTCCCGTGCACCCGTAGCCGGGCATCGACCACGGAGCGTCGCGGATCCGGCCCCATCGCGCAAGTGCCGCATGCGTGAAACACCGACCCGCCGCGTGCGCGGAAGTCCGCCAGCACCTGCGCGTCGGTGCTGACAGCCGGGCCCGGAGATCGTTCCGCCTCAATCACGCGCGCGAGCGGCGAGGCGCCGGCGATCGCGCGCAACACGCGCGCGCCCTCGTAGACATCGGCGATGTCCTCGGGGGTTGCGATGCTGTTCGGCTGGATCGCCGGACGCTCCCGGGCCTCGGTGCTGCGGATGTGAATGCTACCGCGGCTGGTCGGCCGGCACGTATTGAACGACATCAGAAAGCCCGGGAACGGATCGGGGCTCATCAGCCGATGGCTTTCACCGGTGGTGGTGCTGTAGCTGGCCGGATTGAAGTAAATGTGCAGATTGGGTCGGGTGAGCTCGGCGCGGCTGCGCACAAAGGCGCCGGCCTGGTTCACGCTCATCGCGAGCGGACCGTCGCGCCGCAGCGCATAGCGCAGCGCCGCCTTGATCTTCCCGCTCAACGGACCGAGTTCGTCGTTCAGCGTCGGTATCTTGGAGCGGTAGAAATAGGAAACGCACACATGGTCCTGCAGCGACTCGCCGACCGCGCTGGCGCCGAGCACGACCGGAATGCCCAGGGCGCCGAGCCGCTGCGGATCGCCGACACCGGACAGCTCGAGCAGTTGCGGCGAGCCGATCGCTCCGGCCGAGAGGATCACCTCGCGGCGCGCGCTGACGCGCTGCAACGCCCCGTCACGCACGAAATCGACACCCGTGGCGCGCGTGCCGGCGAAGCTCACGCGTAGCACGTGTGCGTGCAGAACCACACTGAGGTTCGCACGGCCGCGCACCGGACGCAGATAGGCGCGCGCGCTCGACTCGCGTACT
>JAJXWE010000209.1:0-364 GCA_021781775.1 Pseudomonadota bacterium
AGCTTCCTGCTGGCGCCGTTTCTCGACGTCCGCTTCCGCCGCCGCACCTATGCAGCCGTATTCGGCGTGCTGGCCGCAGCGGCGACGTCATGGGTCGTCCTGGACCACGGCTCGGCCGCCGAAGTCGAGGTCGTGATGTTCATCGGCTTCCTCTGCCTGATGTTGTTCATCTCGGCGCAATCCGGGTGGGTCGGCAGCCTGATCGAGCGCGCCCAGGCCAGCTCGCTCGGTGCCTGGAGTACGGCGTACAACATCGCCGGCAGCGGCGCCGGCATCCTGCTCTCCGGTTACACGAGCGAGCGATTCTCGCCCACCACCGCCGCGGCGTGCCTGTTCCCCCTCCTGCTGGCCCCGCTGCTCGTGT
>JAJXWE010000209.1:374-4543 GCA_021781775.1 Pseudomonadota bacterium
CTCCGGCTCCAGCGGCTGACGCGGCGCTCGCCCGCGAGAGTTTCCGCCTGTTCTTCCGCGAGGTGGCCGCGCTGTTCAGGCGCAGCGAGGTCCTCGTGGCCCTCGCGCTGTTCATGCTGCCGTCGGGTTCATTTGCCCTGACGAATGTGCTCGGTGGGTGGGGCAAGGTCTTCCACGCGGTCCCGGCCCTGGTGAGCTTTCTGGGCGGTATGGGCGCGATGCTGGCGGGCATCATCGGCTGCGGGTTGATGCCACTGCTCGCCAGGCGGTTGCCGCTACGCCCGCTTTATCTGTCCATCGGGTTGCTCGGTGCGGCATTCACGCTCTGCCTGCTGCTCCTGCCGCACGTGCCCTGGACCTACGGCCTCGCCTTCATCGGTGAGAACATCTTCCAATCGGCGGCCATCGCCACGGCCATGGCCGTCATTTTCGAGGTCATCGGGCCCGGCAATCCGCTCGCTGCCACGATTTTTTCCGTGCTCGGCGCCAGCGGCAATTTACCCATTTTCTATATGGAGCTGATTGACGCCCGGGGCTTTCATTGGCGGGGTGTCGATGGCGCCTTCCTCTGCGATGCAGTGATCACCGGCGCCGCCTGCCTGGTGCTCGCGATCGTCCTGCGCCGACGGCTCTTCCCCGGCACCGTGGCTCGTGAGCTTGCCGTGACATCCGGCGAATAGGCCGACGATCCACGCCCTGCCCGAGCCGCAACCGCCCGGGCGCAGGCCAGGCCCGCTCCCCTACCCGGTCGTGCCGTCGAAGAACTCAACTTCCCCGGTCTCGATCGAGTATTCTGCGCCCACGACAGTGAGCCCATCGCTCTGGATCAGCCCCTCGAGGACATCCGAGCCGTAGCGCAGGTGGCTCACCGACACCCCGACGTTGGCGCGCACCGCCTGGCGCACGAGCGCCTCCTCGTCGTGACGCAGCTCGGTCCTGAGCAGCCCCTCGATGGAGGGGCGCACCCGATCGACGATGGAGCGGATGTTGGGAGACTGGTTCTCCGCGGGGCGGCGAAGTTGCTCGAGCGTCGCCAGGATCGCCCCGCAGCGCGAGTGCCCGAGCACCACCACCAGGCGAGTGCCGAACTGCTCGGCGGCGAACTCGACGCTGCCGATGAGCGAGGGCGCGACGATATTGCCCGCCACGCGGATCACGAACAGATCGCCGAGCCCCTGGTCGAACACGAGCTCCGCCGGCACGCGCGCATCCGAGCAGCCGAGGATGATGGCGAAGGGCTTCTGCTCCTGCGTCAGCTGGATGTGCGGGGAGCCACCGAGGGATGGCTCATGGTTGCGCAACCGCTCGACGAAGCGCCGATTGCCGTCTTTCAGGCGCTGAAGCGCCTCTGCTGCCGTGCTCATGGACCGAGTGTAACGATCGCGCCCCGCACCGACAACGGATCGACCCGTGCCGCGCGCTCGCGCGCTTTGGGTAGAATGCTGCCGGTCCCCCTCGCTGGAGCGCCCCCGTGAAAGCCTCGCTGATCGTCGGACTGGTCCTCATTGCCGCCGGGATCCTGCTCATCCTGCACCCCCCGCACTACGCCTCGCAGCAAAGCGTGTTCAAGTTCGGCTCGCTGCAGGCCACCGTGCGCCAGGAGCGCGCGCTGCCGGGCTGGGCGGGCGGCGTGGTGCTCGGCATCGGGGTCGGGGTCCTCGCCCTGGGTCTGGCAAAAAAACGCTAGAATCCGCGCCCGGTTTCTTCCCCGAGGAGCACGCCATGGCCATTCGCGAACAGCGGATCGAATACCGCGAGGGTTCGACCGTACTGGAAGGATTTTTCTGTCACGACGATGAGCGTCCGGGCCCGCGACCGGCGGTGCTCATCAGTCACGCCTGGGGCGGATGCGACGCGTTCGTCGAGGACAAGGCGCGCAAGCTCGCCTGGCAGGGCTACGCAGCGTTCGCGCTCGACATGTACGGCAAGGGACGGCGCGGTGAGACCACCGAGCAGTGCCAAACGCTGATGATGCCGCTGGTCGAGGACCGCAAGCTGCTCGCACGGCGCATCGGCGCCGGTCTCGAGGCGCTGCGCGCGCAGCCGCAAGTCGATGCGCGGCGCGTGGCGGCCATGGGCTTTTGCTTCGGCGGCCTGTGCGTGCTCGACCTCGCCCGCAGCGGCGCGGACGTGCGCGGCGTGGTGAGCTTCCACGGGCTGCTCAAGCCGAGCGGCCTGCCCGCCTCGCCGGTGCGCGCCAAGGTGCTCATTCTGCACGGCTACGACGACCCGATGGCCCCGCCCGAGGACGTGCTGGCCGTGGCCCGCGAGTTCACCGCGGCGGGGGCGGACTGGCAGCTGCACGCCTACGGCAACACGCTGCACGCCTTCACCAACCCGCAGGCCAACGACCGTGCTAACGGCATGGCCTACGACCTGACGGCCGACCGGCGCTCGTGGGGTGCGCTGCGTCAGTTCCTGGAGGAAGTGCTGAGCTGAGCCTCGGTCAGCCGGGCCGCGCGGGCGCGCGGCCCGCGGTCGACTCGAGGGTCACCGTCTCGGTGTGCGGGTCGTAGAGGATGCGCGCCTCGCCGCGCTCGAGCTGCGCGAGCACCTGGGCGCATTTCTCATCGAGGCTGTAGTCGCGAGCACCGTACTCGGTGCCCTCGCGCAGCACGAAAGACTCGATCACCCCGCGCAGCGCCTCGCGTGAGAGCGCATCAGGCGGAATCTCCAGCGGCTCCTGCACCGGGGCGTCGCTCTCGCTCATGGGACTCCCATACGCACACCGCCGCGGACCCGGCGGGTCCGCGGCGGTGTGTACTCAGGACGGGAACTCACCGGAGCACTCCCTGCGGAGCGCTCCGGCGCCGGATCACTCGCGCAGCTTCGAGAGCAGGCGCAGCATCTCGACGTACATCCACACCAGCGTCACCATCAGGCCGAATGCGCCGTACCACTCCATGTACTGCGGCGCCCCGCCCGCGGCCCCGCGTTCGATCATGTCGAAGTCGAGCAGCAGGTTGAACGCGGCGATGCCCACCACGACGACCGAGAAGCCGATGCCGAGCGGAGTGGCGCCGTTGATGAACGGCACGCCCACGTGGAAGAACGACAGCAGCCAGGCGCCCGCATAGAGCAGCATGATGCCGAAGGTTGCGCCCATGACCACCGCGCGCAGCCGGTCGGTCACCCGGATCACCCGCGTGCGGTACAGCGTCAGCATCACCAGCGTGACCGCGAACGTCGCCCCCACCGCCTGGATGGCGATACCGGGATAGCGCTGCTCGAAGATCGCCGAGATGGCCCCGAGCACCACTCCCTCGAGCGCCGCGTAGGGCACGGCGAGCACGGGCGCGGTGGTGGGCTTGAAGCTGATGATCAGCGCCAGCACGAACCCGCCAATCAGGCTGAGCAGCATGATCGGTGCGACCGCCTGCATGTTGCCGGCGCTCGCCTGCGACCACGGCCAGAGCGCGCAGACCATCATGACCACCAGCAGCAGGAACGACTTGTTCACCGCCCCCTGCACGGTCATGGCCTGCTGGCCAATTCCGACGCGCGGCACCCGCGCGAAGGTATTGTTGTTCAAACCGGGATTACCGGATCGCCGAAACTGAAACGCCATCTGATACCTCCTTTACCCATTGGACGCATTTTACGCTATGGGGGTTCCCTGGCTGAAAATCCAGCCACCCCCGGGCGCATTTTACCCCGCCACGGTCTAGCTACCGGCCCGGTTCGGATCGCGCCAGGTGCGCTCGAAGGGCAGCCGCCAGGCGTGCGGAGCGATCAGCTGGTGCATGGAGTTCGGTCCCCAGGAGCCCGGGGCGTACAGACGCACCGGCGGGGGCGCCTCGATCAGGGGGGTGGAGACCTCCCAGAGCCGCTCGATGCCCTCGGCCGTGGTGAACAGGGTCCGGTCGCCCCGCATGGCATCGAGGATCAGCCGCTCGTAGGCCTCGAGCACCTCCCCGACGAGCCCGGTGTCGTGCATGGCGAACTGCAGGCTGAGCTTGTCGAGGCGCATCCCGGGGCCGGGGCGCTTGCCATAGAAGGACAGCGACATCTTCGACACGTCCGCCAGATCGAAGGTCAGGTGATCCGGCCCCTGCGCCCCGACGCCGGAGTCGGGCGGGAACATGCTCTTCGGCGGCTCGCGGAAGGCGATGGAGATGATGCGCTTACCCTCGGCGAGGCGCTTGCCGGTGCGCAGGTAGAACGGCACC
>JAJXWE010000210.1 GCA_021781775.1 Pseudomonadota bacterium
CAAGCGCCGCAGATCATTCATCCCGCGCAGATCGCCTAGATCGTATTCGTCGGGCCACAGCGCCTCCTTCTTGCGCAGCGACCTCCACCACTTACGCGCAAAGTACAGGGTATAGCCGGCAAACCCTTCCTCCAGCGCCCGCAGTGTCTCGTGCGGATCCAGCACCGGCGAGACCGCGACGACCTGCAGCAGATCCAGGCCAGCCGTGCGCGCCTGTGCCGCAGCACGCAGCAGAAAATTGCCGCCGAGGGAGAATCCGACCAGACGCAGCGGCGCCGCGGCAAGCTGTTGGACAGCGTGCAGTGCGCCGCAGACCTCCTCCAGACGGCAGGAGTGGAACAGTCCGGCGTTCAGCTGATGCGTCTCGCCATGATCGCGCAGGTTGAGCCGGAACACGTCGAAGCCCCGCTCGTAGAGTTGCTGCGAGAGCGACAGGACATAAAGCGACTCGGCGCTGCCCTCCCAGCCGTGCAGCACGACGACCGGCGGTCCGCCCTCGCCGCCGCGCGAGCGCCAGCATTGGAGGCGAACGCCGTCACCGCACTCGAGCAGCAATTCCTGCTGCGCCTCAAGCAGGCCCCGGGCGCGCCGCACGATCGGCCCGCGCCGCAGAGCGACGCTGGCCAACATCGATTGCAGGTGTCGGTTGCGCAGCCACCACGGCGGCTGAAACTGCACTTCCGGCGAACCGAAGTCCCCGTGCGCCGGCGCGGTCCCGTCGGACGCCCCGGCGTCCCGCGCCTCAGTCTGTGCCACCCGCCGCCTGTGCATGTTCGGCGGCGAGTGTAGCGCAATCGGCCGATGCGCGGCGCGGGCTGCGGTCATCGGGGCCGACCTGGCGCACGAGGCTGCGTTATGCTCGGTCCGGCGGCCACTGCCGGCCGACGGGGGCTGTGGTGCGCGACACACACGGTGAGGCATGAAGACCCTGATCCTCGTCCGCCATGCGAAATCCGCGCGGGACCAGACTCTCCTGACCGACCGCGACCGGCCGTTGACCGACCGCGGCCGACGCGATGCGCCCCGCATGGCCGAGCGGCTGCACAGGCGCGGCGTTCAGCCGGACCTGCTGATTTCGAGTCCGGCGCGACGGGCGCTGGGTACGGCACAGCTCATGGTCCGGTCGCTGCGCTACGAGCGCGGCGATATCGCCGTGGACGAGCGGCTGTACCCGGGTGACGCCGATGCGTTGCTCGCGGTTATTCACGGACTCGATCCGCCTCTGCGATGCGTCATGCTGGTGGGCCACGACCCCGGACTCAGCGATCTGGCGCACCGGTTCTGCCGAGCCGTCGATCACCTGCCAACCTGCACCGTTGCCGAGTTCGGCTTCGAGGCGGACACCTGGCCGCAGATCGGCGCCAGCTCATTTCTCAAGGTCACTCTCGACTGCCCGCCGAAGGCATAGGATGCCCCTGGGCAGGTGTGGCAGCGCGAACGGCGGGGCCGGCGGCGGACAGGATCCCCCGGCCTCGATACTGCCACGGGTTGGACACGCCACCTCAATGCGCTCATCGAACGGAGTCGATGCCACCGCGACAGCAAATCAGCGCGATGCGGCACCGGATCGACCGCTCCGACCCTCAGGCACAGCAAGGCCACGTCTGACGACCCCGAGATGCACCGAGGCCAGAGGGATGGCCTGATGCACAGGTCGGGGACACCAATGGGATGAGTTCTGCTTTCGGCCGGCCGCTGAAGCGGCAGCACACGCCCGAGTGCAGACGCGACCGCCAACCACCCCACGGGATGGCCGTGCATCAGGTCGCAGCCCCGCGAATTCGCCTTCGGGCGGCGCAGGACCTCCCGGGCGTGGCGTGTCGTCGAGGCCTGGAGGAGTTTCGAGAGCCGTGTATCGCCCCACCCCACACGCACTCAGGTGGCCATTGCCGCCGTCACGGTGGATCCGGCCGGCGCCGAGCACGAACACGCGCAGAAACGCCTTAAAAAGGCCCCGGCGGGATCTGCTCGGCGAGCAGGGAACGCAAATCCTGCTGCGGCGTGAGACTTCTTCACCTGCGGCGGAGCGCGGCCCCGGACGCAGAGCCTCCCTGGAACACCCGACATCTGCTCCCACTCTGACTCCCCGGGGTCGTCCACCCCGTGACGCGGCGGGAGACGACGTCACAGTCCCGGTCATCGTACGATTTCAGCCGGACACCGCGCCCACCCCGAGCGGCGAGCGCCGCCAGGCCGCGCGCCTCCAGCGACCGTAGAGCAGACTGCCCATCACGAGCGAGTACAGCACCGAGGCCCACCACCCGCCGGTCGCACCGAGCCCAGCCCAGGCCAGATCGTGAGTCCAGCCGCCCGGCAGACCGAAGATGAGCAGGTACGCGGCCGGAACCCACAGCAGCCAGGCCATTGCGGTCGCCAGCGCCGCCGGCAACCGCACATCACCCACGCCCATCAGACAGCAGTTTGAGGCGAGCTTCCACCCATCGCAGGCCTGGAACAACATTGCCGGGCCAACCAGTCCGACGCACAGGCTGCGAACCGCACTGGCGCTCGCACCGTCACCCGTCAGAAAGAGCGTTGCAAGCCAAGGCATCGAGAGCGCCACACAGAGTCCGAGCATGCCCATCGCCGCGACGGTCAAGCGAATCGTGGCCCCGCCCACGGCGAGCGTGGCTGCCGAGCGTCGACCACCGTGTTGCTGCGCGACCAGAGTCATCCCCGCCTCCGCTATGCCGGACCCCACTACATAGGGCAAAGCGATCAGCGCAGTGACGATCTGAATGGCGGCACCCGAAACCGCCCCGAGCCGCACCACCATCAACTGCATCATCGCGAAGGCGAGCATATCGACCGCCAGTCCCAGCCCGATCGGCACTCCCATCGAGAATTGCCGCAACACCTGTGGTCGCCGCCAGGTCATATGGGTCCGAAACACGCGGCGCATATCCGGCGGCGGTTTCAAATCGGAAGCGCAACGTTGTTGCGGTAGTAGGATTCGTAGCTGAAGGATTCGGGCATGAACAGCTCGAGAGGACACTTCCAACCCAGCGATTTTCTCGGTCTGACGTTGAGGTCGAACGCGATGTCGTCGAGATCTTTCTGCGAGAGTACCGACAGGTCAGCGCCCTTCGGTAGGTACTGTCGGAGCAAGCCGTTGGTGTTCTCGTTGATGCCACGCTGCCAGGGACTGTGCGGATCAGCGAAGTACACCGCGACGCCGGTGCGATTGGAGAGCTTGGCGTGAGCCGCCATTTCCTTGCCCTGGTCATAGGTCATGGAAAATCGCTTCTGGGCGTCAATTCGATTGAGGACACGACTGAACCCAGCGACTGCGGAGTCGGCCGTACCGTCGGCGAGTTTCGCGAGAGTCACGAACAACGTCGTGCGTTCGACCAACATGCCGACGGTAGACGCGCCTCTGGAACCCTTAATCGTGTCTCCTTCCCAATGTCCGGGCACGACGCGTTCGTCGATCTCCGGCGGTCTTACGTGGATCGAGATCATGTCCGGGATCTGGCCGCGCCGATCCTCGCCCCGGGCACGCGGCTTACGCGCTCGCCGGGCCTGGCGAAGCAACCCGATGATCTCGGTACGCAGATCTCCACGCGGCATCGCGTAGATGGCCGTGTAGATGGTCTCGTGGCTGACGTTGCGATCCGCTTCGCCGGGGTGCATGCGTCGAAGTATGCCGGCGATCTGCTCGGGAGAGTGCCCTTTGCCGAGCAGGAGCCGCATCTGGTCCCAGAGCCAGGTCCCGGGCCGCAGGCGCGGTGGCTTGCGGGCGTGCTTGGCCTCGGCATCCGCACGTTGCTGCGCCTGCACAGCGCGGTAGCCGCCGGCGACGACCGGTCGGCCGCGACCAGCCATTGCGCGCGAGCTCCCGGCAGATGGTGCTCGGCGCCCGGTTCACGGTGCGGGCAATTGCCCGCACCGTGAACCGCCGTTCCAACAGCCACCGGATGTGAGCACGTTCATCAAAGCAAAGATGCTGGTAGTTCTTGATCATGCCAACACATTAACCTCATCAATGTGTTGCGCTTCAGTTTAGAGCCCGCCCTCTATATAGATTCGCGCGGGAGCAACCTATTGTCGCAGCGATCATCGAGGCGGTCAGTTGGCGGTCCGCATAGTGCGCTTCCATTATTCGGCGGGCCGTTGACACCAGCATGTTGCATAATTCCGGCCGATCCATTTCGCCCGGATGTCTATAACGGGCCTTCAACCCGAGCACGATGAGACCGGATAGCACCTGCAAAGCATCCGCGAATTCATCTTGGCTCAGAGTTGCAATCTGCTCCCAGAGAGTCCGCAGCGCAGAGTTTGCCATCGCCAGCAGGCCCTGATTGCCGAGATTCAGGATCGGTTGCCGGCGCGTAAAGGAGTCGCCGCCGACGGCATCGACGACCAGTACGCGCGGCAGCAGCGCATAGAGATGTGAAAATTCGGACGACACTCTTGTGCAGGCCGGCCGCCGGCCATCAACGATGTAGAAGGAGTTGCCGACGTCCAGCGACAACTCCGCTCTGCCCCCGAGCGCAACCCCGGTCCCGCTGATCACCGT
>JAJXWE010000211.1 GCA_021781775.1 Pseudomonadota bacterium
GGCCTGCGTCTGCCAGTAAACTCGGCTGCATCCGGCAGTGCGGGCCGCCGCATAGACACCCTCGATCAGCCGGCGTCCGATGCCGAGTCCGCGCAGGCGCTCGACGGTGTACAGATCCTGCAGATAGCAGACATCGTCGGAACGGGTGGTGCTGCGGTGAAAGAGGTAGTGCGCGAGCCCGACGGTCTCGCCGCCTTGTTCAGCCACCAGCGCATGCACCGGCTCGGTCGGGCGGAAGAATCGCTCCCACGTTTCGGCGGTAATGGGCGCGGCCAGAGCCGTCGGGCCGCTTCGGCCGTAGAACGCGTTATAAGCGTCCCAGAGTGGACGCCATTGCGCGTAATCCGCACGGCGAATGGACCTGATGAGGAACCGTTCAGTCATCTGCGGTCAACCCCGGTGTCTCTCGATGATGCGGGCACGCACGCGGCGTGGGCGGCAGTCACCAGTCTCCGCGCGGCGCTGAGCGCTCCCCCAGAGTCAATCGCCGCCGAGCACAAGCGATTCGAGCAGTCCACGGTAGTCTTCCAGTGATCGTGTGGTCAGACCGGCGATCTTGCCTTGATCGTCACTGCGGCGCAGCAGGACTGCTTCGCGGTGAAACGGCTCCGCCTCGAAGCGGGAGATCTCCACCGATGACATCGACCCGCCCTGCAGCTTCAAGGTCGTCATCGATGCTGGGCTGAGGCGCGCGAAGTACTCTTCATCGACGGCGCAAAGATAGCGCTTCGCGGGGACGTGGAGCCGTACGGGCTCTGACACCCCGACGCCGAAGCGCTGCTCGAGCCATCTCGCGCCCGTTTCCTCGTGGCGCGCATCGACCGTCCAGTCCTCGATGTGATCCGGTACGGTGGCAATCAGATGGCCAATGTCGTGCAGCAGCGATGCGGCGATTAGACGGGGGCTCGCACCCGCGAGCTGCGCGAAATGGGCGGCCTGAAGTCCATGCTCGGTCATCGAGACGGGCTCGCCGAAGTAGGCGGCGTCGCCGCGCCGCCGGTAATGCGCAAACGCCTCCTCGACCACACTCATGCACCACTCCCCGAGCCGGCGGCGAGCAGCGCGGCGCGGCTGCGGACACTATCGCGCGTGAGGTAACAGCCCTGCAGATGCCGTGGATGGCGCGCCGAGCTGAATGCGGTACGGCCGTGCAGGACGCGCTGATTATCGAAGACGACGAGATGGCCGGTGCGCATCATGAACCGCAGCGCGAAGCGGGGCTCGCGGAGCATCTCGGCAAAGCGCCGGTACGCACCGTAATATCGCTCCGCTGCGGCCGCGGTGAGCGGGAATGGCGCGATCGAGCGGTTGTTGTAGTGCACGGCGATCACTTCACCCGCGCAGGACAGCTGGATCAGCGGCCGTCGGGCTTCCAGCAGAGCGTCGCGCGAGCGGTAGACGAAGGGCACCGCGGTACAGGTCAGCTGTTCGAAATCCTCCGGTGACTCCTGTCGCAGCGCTGCAGCGATCGCGAAGCCGTCCGCGAACAAGCTCTCCCCGCCGTCCGGCGCGGCGACCAGCACGTGCAGTGCCTGAAATCCCGGCACCGGCTCGCGGTACGGATTGTCGGTATGCAGACCCAGACCGCGGTCCGAGTAGGCGAGATTCTCGGGTTGGACGACAGAGCGGACATCGAATACGAGACCGTAGTTGGTTTCCGCGACCTGGCCGATGGGCGAGACCGCCGGGACGATCGTGCCGGTCTCCGTCGGCACGTCGGCGAGAAACGCCACGCCGTCGACGATCAAGCGCAGCAGCCAGTCGGCGAACGCCGCCGGATCTGCTCCCATTGTCCCCGGGGTCGTCCACGCGAAGTCACGAACCGCGTCGCGCGCGGCGCCCTCCCGCCACAGTCTCGGACGCCAGCGGTCGCTCGCGCGCTCGAGCGCGGCCGCCTGCCGCGCAAGCCACTGAGTCGTGAAACGGGCCGGCGCGGATTCTCCTTCCCACTCGACGGCGAGGACACCGTCGCGCAGTTCGGCGCGGTGGATGCGGGGCGAGCGGGGCAGGTCAGCGATATCGATCAGCCGCTGGCCGCTGAACGCATCGCGATCGGTTGATAGGTTGTCGCGCAGCCAGATGCTGGCGAACTCCGACCGCCGCCCGTCCGACCACTCGACCGCGAGCATCGCCGGCGTCCAGTCGAGACGCTGGATGCTCGCACGTGCATCCCCAGGATCATGGCGCATTGAACCGGTCTCCGCGAAGTGTTCCGTGACGACTCTCGAGGAACTGTACAACGTGCACACGGCAGTGAGTTTCCCGCCTCGGCCGAACCGCGGCGCGTGCGGGCCGGGACACTGCGCAGAGGATCGGGGCCGGTTCGGTGATCATGGCTCCAGCGGGACCCTCGCCGTCTCCGGCAACCACTTCCAGGTCAGAAGCGCACCGAGCAGGCTGACGGTGGCGGCGATGCCGAATACCGTGGGCATGCCTGCGCGCGCATCGACGATCGGCAGAAGGAGTGTCCCGGAAATGGCGCCGAGCCGCGAGATGGACGTGGCCGCCCCCTGCGCCGTGGCCCGCAACCGGGTGGGGAACAGCTCCGCGGCCACGATCCAGGTCGTCGTGTTCGGTCCGGCGTTGATGAACAGCTGGATCGCTGTGAACACCGCGAGCGAGCACAGCCAGGATGCGGTGACGCCAGCGAGCGCCAACCAGGCCATCAGCACCGCCGTACCGACGAACCCGCCGATCTGCAGAGGACGCCGCCCGAGCGGATCAATGAGCAGATAGGGAATCAGGCAGCCGACCAGGGTGAATCCCGCGACCACGAAATAGCCCAGGATGACCGCATGCAGGCCTCCAACGTGCAACTGCCCGAGCAGCGTGGGTGTCAACAGGCCGACGCCATACACCGGGATATCCACCAGGAACCACGGTAAGATCATCACCAGCGTCCGGGGCCAGTTCTCGCGGGTAAACAGGGTGCGCAGCGGCAGCGGCTGCAGCGACTGCGCCTCGATCCAGGCCGGCGCTTCGGGCACGCGCCACAGCGCCAGAGCGATAAGCGCAACCACTGCCGGGATGGCTCCGGTGGCCAGCATCGTCCGCCAGCCCAGGGAAGCGGCAGGCGCACTCAGCAGCAGCCAGCCGACGAATCCGCTCGCCAACACTCCGACACCCCAGCCACTGGAAGCAAGCGTAAGGCGGGCGCCGCGGGTTTCGGCAGGCCCGATATCCGCCACATACGATGAGCTGATGGGATAGCCGCCGCCCAGGCCGACGCCGAGCACGAGGCGCCAGAACACCAGCTGCAGCGCCGACGCCGACGCCGCCGATGCGACGGCGGCGAGGGCAACCACGCCGAGGTCAACGATGCTCGCCCGCTTGCGGCCGATGAGATCCGCCAGGCGCCCGAGCACCAGGCTGCCGAGCAGCATGCCGACGGAACTCGCCGCCAGGACGATGCCGGATTCGGCCGGCGTCAGGTGCAGGACTGCGCGCAGCGGCAGCAGCGCGATGCCGAGAATGAAAGTGTTGTAACCCGATAGAAACGTGAGCGTCGAGGCCATCGCGACGATCCTCGGCGTGGCCCAATCCGGGGCAATGCCGAGTGCCGCGTCGACGCTGCCCAGCGCGAGGTCTCGGGTGGTGGAATCCAAGCCGCCTCGGTACGTTCTAGGGTCTAGGCCATCTTAGCGGGAATTGACATTCGTCACAGTGAAGTTTCGCTCGCCTTCCATTCCTGCGGCGGCCGGGATTCCAGGACGTGTCCCAGTCCGGCGGTTGCTCGGACAGGGAGCCTGATCGCGCCGGCGCCGCAACTGGACATCACGCGCCAAGCAGTCCAACCGACTAGCGCACCGGGCGCGACGACCTCACTCGGGTGGGCGCCTGTGCGGGGGCTGACTGCTCCGCGCCAATCAACGCGCGAGCGGCCGACTGGAGAAGCCGGCCCGCCCCGCCGTCTGCCAGACGTCCGTCGCTCGAAAAGGCACCGTCCAGAAGAAGCGCGATCTGGGTGGCGACGTCGTCCGGGCGATGTACCCCGATACGGCTCACCAGCGACCGCAGCCGCTGGAACATCGCCTCCTTGTGGCGGGCGCGGATGATGCGTGCCGGATGATGGAGATCGGAAAACTCGGCCGATACGTTGATCTGCGGACAGCCGCGGTACCCGTCGCGGCTGACGCGCTGCCCGATCCACTCGAGCAGCGCCATGAGCTCGCGCCGCGGATCGCCGGCAGCCCCGCTGATCACCGCGTCCCACTGTGACCAGAACTCCCGGTCTTCCCGCTCCAGGAAGGCCGCGACCAGGTCGTCCTTGGTGTGAAAGTGCCGATACAGGCTCGTCTTCGCCACGCCGGATTCGGCGACGATCCATTCGACGCCGACGGCGCGCACGCCATGCGCATAGAACAGGCGCGATGCGGTCGCGAGCACACGCGCCGCGGTATCGCGCTCCTCGGTATGAGCCGCTTTCAATAGCCCCGCCTCCCTTGAGCCAGTCCGTGCCCCAAGCATGCACAGCTCACCGCGGGAGCGCCACTT
>JAJXWE010000212.1 GCA_021781775.1 Pseudomonadota bacterium
GACGCCCCCCGCACTGACATATTGGAACCCGCCGCTCAGCAGCGTG
The DNA here is from genome assembly GCA_021781775.1 of Pseudomonadota bacterium. GTDB lineage: Bacteria > Pseudomonadota > Gammaproteobacteria > Steroidobacterales > Steroidobacteraceae > 13-2-20CM-66-19. Next base: position 47 of record JAJXWE010000212.1, read on the forward strand.
GCGAGGGCGGAGCCGCTGGCGACGTATTGCGCGCCGGCGCTATCGACGGTGGTGGCGCGGGCGATGCCGCCGGAGACGTATTCGGTGCCGGCGCTGTTGACGATGCTCGCCGAGGTGGCACCGCCGGAGAGCACGTAGACCAGGCCGCCGCTGCCGACGGTGGTGGAGATCGCCGCTCCCTGCACATCCAGTGTCCCGCCGCTGATCAGCAGGCCGCTGCTCGTCACGCCCGATGCAATGGAACTCGTCGTCATCCTACAACTCCGTTCGTCGCCGGTCGGTTCCGGGCCCGGCCAGGGTGGCGCCGCCATGGATCGGTGCAGACCAAAGCGAACTATATATCCAAAACCGTCGTCCTTAGACACAGAACTTCGGCATTTGTTTCTGTGATAAGAGGAGATAGCGAGGCTTTATCTAGAACAAAACGAAATAATCTCTCCACTTATGCCCAATTTTTGGGCGCGGCGAACCTGTCACCGCAGGCTTCGTGTGTCCATCTTTTTTTCACGTAGATGATCTTGAATCAATCGTCGTCAGAATAATTCCGGCGATTATTCATCGGTCATCAATTTATTAATTATTGTTGTTATTGCTTTATGTATTGGAATTTCTCATGGCGCGTCGGGCTGGCCGGGCCGCGTGCGCAGGTGGCCGACGAACAACGAGCCGCCGCGCCCGAAGGCACGGCGGCTCGTTGCCCGGCGATCAGATGGCGCTGTCAGGCCGCGGCGAGATGCGGCAGCATCCGGAGGATCAACGCGTCGATCGTGGCAACCGAGCGGAATACCTCGGTCGTGATCTCTTGCGCCGGAACCTCGAGGTCGAAGTCGCTCTCGATGGCGAGCAGCAGGCTGACCATGTCGATCGAGGCAATCCCGATCTCCGCCAGCGTGTCGTCGTCGCCGAACACGGCTGGCGCCGATTTCGCGGTCAGGATGCCGGCGACCAAGCCGCGCAAGCGTTCACGCACGCCCAGCCCCGCGCCGAAACGGGCATCCGGGCTGGGGGTGTTCTGCATCAGTCCGGTAAGTTGTTGCACGGCCAGTTCTCCCTTCGCAGCGCCGTTCCGGCAGCCCAGCAAGCCGGAAGGCCGCAGCGGCGTGCACCGCCCGCGATATTGTCGATTGATAATCTAATGCGATTTCGATTGTGAAAGTCAATTCGCGATTTCATTCCGATATCGATGGCAATTCGGGCCCTGCGGCGCGCGTTTGTACCGCAAAGATAACGAATATATCGCCGCGGAATTCCAGCCCCTCCGCGGCAAGCCGTGTTGCGCCGCACACTGTTGGTTCTCGACAATTCATGCGAATTAGGATATGTTCGCTTTCGTGATCTGTTTTGGTCAGCGTGGCCGTATGCGACTGTGCGGCTCACAGGCCGAAGGGTGCAATCACTGCGTCGTGGGTAGGACACCAAGTTGTCGGAACCTCTGACCTCGAGTTGGCCGGCCCACTTGGCCCCGATGCCTGCCGCGGCTGTGCGGCAGAAGGAATCGCGCGCGGATCGGGCGAAGATCGACACGCACGAGGCGCTGTTGGCGCTGATCGCCTCGGACGTTGTGGTCTCCCTCGGGTCCGCGATCGTCATTTTCGGCGATTATGGCCAGCCGCTCGGCTATCTCTGGCAGCAGCTCTGGATCGGGCTTGCGGGATTCGTGCTGGCCTGGCCGTTCAGCGCGTACATGCAAAATCTTTATGTCCGCGCGACGATGCAGGGCGATCTGCGCCATCTGCTGCTGCGTGCTTTCGCGACGTGCATCCTGGCCTTCGGGATCCTGTTGCTGTGCGGCTTCGCGATGAATGTGATCGGCGGCGTCTCCCGGGTTTGGTTTCTGAGCTGGGCGGCGACCGTGTTCGTCTGGACCGGGCTGAGCCGCGTGGCGTGGCGCGCTTACCTCCTCCGCCGCCTGCGTGTCGGTGATTGCCTGGAGCGTGTCGTGGTCCTCGCCGGATCGGTCCGCGCCGCCTACCGCCTTTCCGACACGGTCGAACGCGAGAGCCGGGGACACCTGCGGGTCGTCGCCGCCGCCGACATCGCCGATCTGACCGGGCCGCACGCATCCGAATGGCTCGAAGCCATGGTGCGCCAGGGTGCGGTGGACCGGGTGGTGATCGGCCATTTCACCTATGCTGTCGCCGAAGCCAACGCGCTGCTCGCACGCCTGACGCGGTTCGCGATCGACGTCACGCTGTTGCCAGACTTTCAGCAGGTACAGGCGCCGCTGCTGCATGTGGACCGGATCGGCATGCTGCCCGCGGTCGCAGTCGATTGCCGGCCACTGACGGCGTGGCAGACCTTCCTGAAGCGGACGGAGGATCTGGTGGTCGCCGGGGCCATGGTGGTGTTCGTGCTTCCGGTTCTCGTCGCCGTCAGTGTCGCCATCAAGCTCGACAGCCCTGGCCCCGTGCTGTTCCGCCAGGCTCGCGCCGGTTTCAATGGTCGCACGTTCAGGGTGTGGAAATTCCGCACCATGCACGCGCACATGGCCGATCAGGCGGCGGCACGGCAGACATCGCGCGACGATCGCCGTGTGACGCGGGTCGGCCGGCTTCTGCGCCGCACCAGCCTCGACGAGTTGCCGCAGCTCTTCAATGTGCTGTCCGGCGAGATGTCCATCGTCGGGCCGCGGCCGCACGCGCTGGGCATGACCACGGTCGGCCTGCCGGTGCACGAGGCGCTCGAGGAATATACGGCACGCCATCGCCTCAAGCCCGGCATCACGGGCCTAGCTCAGATCAGTGGAAGTCGCGGGGAGGTTGACACGTTGGAGAAGTTGCGGCGTCGCGTCGAGCTGGATTGCGACTACATCGAGAACTGGTCGCTCGGTTTCGATCTCTGGATCATTGCCCGTACGGCGCTGCTCGTTTTGTTCGACCGCAATGCGTACTGACAGGCCGGCCGCCAACCGGGGCCCCTCCCAGTCCCCCTTCGCGCACGACCACCGTGGTTCCCCGGCGGGCATGCTGGTTCCGGCCAGCGGCGTCAGCGTGCCGTTCCAGCCGCAGGCGCCCGCGGAAGGCGGCGGATTCGATCTCGGTCTGATCTTCCGTACCCTGCGGCGGCGTTTCTACGTCCCGCTCCTGCTCGCAATCATCGGCGTGGCTGGCGGCGTGTGGCTCCAGTCGGCGATCCAGCCGCGCTACACGAGCTTCGTGGAGATCCTGCTCGATCCACGCCGCGCCGATGCGTTCGGGGCGGAGGCGCAGTTCGGGACTGTCCTGGTGGACAGCTCGAAGATCGCGAGCGTCGTTTCCATCATCGAATCGTCCGAACTGCTCCGCCGCGTGGTCCGGGATCTGCATCTCGCGGACGATCCCGAGTTCAGTGCTCCGCCAAGCTCGCTGCGCGCCAAGCTGCTGGGGTTCCTGCCGGGGGCCGTGCCATACATTCCGCCCAACGATCCGCAAACGCGCGAGGACAGGGCGCTCGTGCGGCTGGAAAAGGCGGTCCGGGCCGAGCGCGTCGGCGTCACCTATGTTCTGAACGTCAGCGCCTCGTCCTCTGACCCCGTTATGGCGCAGAAAGTCGCGCAGGCCGTCGCGGACACGTATCTCGACGACCAGCTCACGCTCAAGCGCACCGCGATCCAACGCGACATCCTCTGGCTCGCCGAGCGTGTGGACAACGCGCGCAAGCAACTGATGCAGAGCGAGGAAGCGGTCGAGGCGGTCCGGCGGAAATTCGGGCTCGTCGATACCGACCGGGGCGTCGGTGTGACCACGGATCGCCAGGCGGTGAGCGACCTCAACGCGCAGCTGACGCAGGCGCAGACGGATCTCGCCGCACGCAGGGCGCGCTACCAGGAAGCCGAGCGGATACGCGCAGCCGGCGGCAGCCTGGAGGGGCTGCCGGAGGCGGGGAACTCCCACGTCATCGAGAACCTGCGCAAGACCGAGAGCGAGGTGGCCTCCAAGCTGGCCGACAGCTCCCGCATCTACGCCGCCAACTTCCCCGAGGTGCGGCGACTGCGCGATCAGGACGCAGTGCTGCAAAAGCAGATCGCCGCCGAGATCGGCCGCATCGTCGATGGCCTGCGCGCCGAGTACGATACCGCCGCCGCGCGGGAGCGCGGCCTGCGCGAGCAAGTGGCGCAGAGCACCGCGGACGAGAACAGCATCGCCAAGAGCGACGGCCGGATCCAGCTTCGCGATGCGCAGCGGGTCGTCGAGGCGGATCGCACCCTGCACGGGTCGCTTCTGACGCGCCTGCGCGACGTGCAGCAGCAGCAGACGCGCGAGGAGCCGGAAGCCCGCGTCATTTCCCGCGCCGACATCCCCGACCGGCCCAGCTGGCCCAAGCCGTTTCTCCTCCCGTTGGGCGGAGGGGCGGGGTTCCTGCTGCTTGGCCTGGGGTTCACCCTGGCGCCCACGTTGCTGGAAAGCCGCTTCGTGAGCGTGACCGAAGTGGAACGCCGGCTCGGCCTGCTGGTGTTCGG
>JAJXWE010000213.1 GCA_021781775.1 Pseudomonadota bacterium
CTCCCCGACCGCGATCCGCGCGCTGCGCCGCGCCGGACCCGACACCCCGGCCAAGTACAACCACCGCTTCAAGCACATGACCACGGTGGGCGAGCCGATCGAGCCGGAGGCCTGGCGGTGGTATTGGGAGATGGTCGGCAAACGCGAGGCGGTGATCGTCGATACCTGGTGGCAGACCGAAACGGGCGGGCACCTGTGCTCGACCGTCCCCGGCATCCATCCGATGAAGCCCGGGTCCGCCGGACCGGGCGTGCCGGGCATCTATCCGGTGATCTTCGACGAGAACGGCCGCGAGATCCCGCGGGGGAGTCCGGTGGCCGGCAATATCTGCATCCGCAATCCCTGGCCGGGCCGTATGCTCACCATCTGGGGCGATGACGAGCGCTTCGTGAAGACCTACTACTCGCGCTACTGCAAGCCGGAGAGCCTCGACTGGTGCGACTGGCCCTACTTCGCAGGCGATGGCGCGCTACAGGCAAGCGACGGCTACATCCGCATCCTGGGACGCATCGATGATGTCATCAATGTGGCGGGCCACCGGCTCGGAACCAAGGAATTGGAAGCCGCCTGCCTCACCGTGCCGGAGGTGGCCGAGGCGGCGGTGGTCGCCGTGCCGGATGAGATCAAGGGGGCGATGCCCGATGTCTACGTCTCGCTGCAGCCGGGCGTGCCGGCGGACGATGGAGTGAGCCGCAACATCGCGGCCGCCATCGTCGATCAGATCGGCCCGATCGCGCGCCCGCGCTTCATCTGGCTGGTGCCGGACCTGCCGAAGACCCGCTCGGGCAAGATCATGCGCCGCGTACTGAGCGCGATCTCGGCCGGACGGGACACCGGCGATGTGACAACACTCGCCAACCCCGAGGTCGTCCAGGAATTGCGCGAGCTGGTGGCTGAGAAGGTCACCGGCACCGGGTAAGCGATGCCGCGCATCGACCTACTCGCCGCCCCGGCTCCGGCATCAGACGGGCGAAGGAGGATGAACCCACGCGGCATCGCCACGGCGGACACCGTCAGTGACAGCTTGGACCGGAGCGTAGGACGCCCCCGGCAAACGGTGCCGCCTGGATAGCCTCAGAACTCAAAGGGGGCGCGAAGTGTAGCCGTGCTGCCAGGCGCCCCCCGAACGCCCTGCCGCTCGGGATACGCCGCCGCCCAGTCAGTGCGCCCGCAGGTCGCCACGCTCCGGTGTCCGTTTCCCGCGGTGTGCGTCATGTGCCGGTGAGACGGCCACTTCCGGCACACGCAGCATCGCCTGATGCGCTCAGAACTCGCTGAATTCGTTCATGCGCTCGGAGTGCAGCGCGACCTTGCGCTGCGTCAGGTTGACGTTCCAGGAGGCCAGATCCGCCTGCGAGCGCGGGAAGCGCAGGCGGCGCCCCATCGAGCGCAGCGAGTAGAACTCACGCTGCAACCAGCGCACGCCTCCGACGAGTTCCTCGCCGCTCATCCGCAAGGGATGGAAGTGACAGGCGACACCGGGCCAACGCTCCATATTCGGCTCATCAATCAAGCGTCCCTCGGCGCTCATCTGCTCAAAGAGCGGCGTGCCGCGCAGCGGCACCATCACGTTGAAATACGCCGCCGGCACGTTGTGTTCGACGAGAAAGCGCAGCGTTGCGGGAAACACGCCCGCATCATCCGTATCGGCGCCCAACACGAAATTGAACGAATAGCTGATGTTGCGACGGTTGAGATTGTCGATCATCTCCACGTAGCTGTGCGAGCGGTTGAAGCTCTTGTGCATCGACTGAAGGGTGCTCTGCGCGATGCTCTCGATGCCCATGTTCACGTGCAGCAGACCGGAACGCTTGGCAAGATCCAAAAACGCCCCGTCGAGCCCGAAGCGGGGCGAGAACAGCGCCGACCAGCGGATGCGCAGCGGGATGAGCCGCTCGAGTAATTCCATCGTGCGGCTCTTGTGTCCGACAAACTGGCTGGCTGCGAAGAAGATGTGCCGGCTGCCGCAGCGGCGGATCTCCTCGACGATCTGCTCCGCAGGGCGTTGCCGGTAGCCGAAGTCCCCGTTCAAACGCCGCTCGGCACAGAACTCGCAGGCATACGGACAGCCGCGCGAGTGCTGGATGACGAACGGCCGATAGAAGACGTAGTGCTTGGGATTGAGGAGTTCCCAGCGCGGGGTTGCAAGCCCCGCGAGGCTCGCCACGCTGGCGCGCGAATAGACCTTGCGCAGGCGGCCGCCCGCGGCATCCGCGAGCATCCGCGGGAAGATCTCCTCGCCCTCCCCGACGCACACCGCGTCCGCATGCTCGCACATCTCCGCCGTGTAGAACGTGGCATGCGGCCCGCCCAGGAGCACGGTGACGTGGCGCTCGCGGAAGCGATCGGCGATTTCGTATGCGCGCAGCGAAGTGACCGCACGCACGGTGATCGCCACCACATCCACTGGCGCATCGTAATCCGGTTCCTCGATGGCATCATCGAGCAGTTGCACGTCCCAATCGCGCGGCGCAAGCGCCGCCAAGTACGGCATCACTGCCCCCACGAGCTTGCGTTTGCGGATGCGCAGCGGCCGCCGATCGTCTCTGGCTCGATAGGTTGCCGCTTGAATGATCAGGAGCTGGGCCATGGTGTTTCCTCGGCGTCGCGGGCGCGCGGACCATGGCGCAGCTCGAGCGCTACCTCGTCGCTTCACCATGTCAGGCACTCAAATCCTTCGCATACACGTGTCCCACAACGGTCACGGATTTTCTCCGTCAGCGGCGCGAAACGCTCGCGAGCGCGTCGCGGGCCCTTGAGAATAAGCGCCGCTGCACGAAACCTCTTGACGCGCATCAAGCCTCAAACGGCACATCGATGCGTTCGAATACCCTAACGTGTCGGCGTTTTCCGGCACGGTTGCCGGGAAATGCTACCATCGAATACGGTAAAGCGGCGCCGCAGAAATCCGCACCGTGCTCAAGCTGTGCGGCACGGCGGTGCGCCCGGTGTCCGTTGCATGGCATGCACATCTCGGAGGTCCCTCGCCGTGAAACGTCGGATTCTCTGCATTTGTCCCCGGTACGCGCCGTCCTTCGGCACCTTCGAGCACGCCTACACGCTGCGCGGAAACACCCGCGCATTCATGCCGCCCCAGGGCCTGCTCGTCATTGCGGCCGCGGCGCCCCGGGAGTGGGATATTCGCTTCATCGACGAGAACATCGCGCCTGCGACCGAAGCGGACCTGAGCTGGGCCGATGCGGTGTTGGTGAGTGGCATGCACGTACAGCGCGCAATGATCAACGACATCAACCGCCGCGCCCACCGCCTCGGGCGCACGACGGCGCTCGGCGGGCCTTCGGTGTCGAGCTGTCCCGAGTACTATCCCGAGTTCGACTATCTGCACCTCGGCGAGCTCGGCGATGCCACCGAGCGGCTCTTCGGACTGCTCGATGCAAACCCCGGGCGACCGGTGCGGCAGTGTCGGCTGAACACCCTTGAACGCAGGCCCCTCACGGAGTTTCCGCTTCCTGCCTACGGGCTCGCCCCGCTCGAGCAATACTTCATAGGCAGCGTGCAGTTCTCGAGCGGCTGCCCGTACAGGTGCGAATTCTGCGACATCCCCGCGCTCTACGGCCGCGCGCCGCGCCTCAAAACCCCCGGGCAGGTCACGGCCGAACTCGATGCGATGCTCGCGGCCGGCATCCTCGGGGCGGTGTACTTCGTCGATGACAACTTCATCGGTAACCGCAAGGCCGCCCGCGAGCTGCTGTGCGCGCTCATCGACTGGCAGCGTCGCCGCGACTACCCGATTCAATTCGCCTGCGAGGCGACGCTCAACATCGCCAAGCTCCCGAGCTTGCTCGCGCTGATGCGCGAGGCATCGTTCACCACGATCTTCTGCGGTATCGAAACTCCCGAGATCGAGGCGCTGCGTGCGATGCGCAAACAACACAACACGACGGTGCCGATCCTTGAGGCCGTGCAAACGCTGAACGCCTACGGCCTCGAGGTGGTCGCCGGAATCATCCTCGGCCTCGATACCGATACGCCCGAGACGCCAGCGCGCATCGGAAAGTTCATCCGCAGTGCGCACATTCCCATGTTGACCATCAATTTACTGCAGGCGCTGCCGCGCACGCCGCTGCATGAGCGGCTCAGCGCGGCAGGCCGAATCGTCGAAGACCCGCGCCTCGAGTCGAACGTCGTCTTCCGCCAACCCTACGAGAGCGTCGTCGCGGCCTGGAGGGCGCTCATTGCCGAGGCGTACAGTCCCGAGGCGGTGTACGAGCGCTTCGCGTATAACGCCGCTCACACATACCCGAATCGACTCACTCCACCTGCCAGCCCTGCCCGAGCGTCCTGGTCGAATATTGCCCACGGGCTCGCCATTCTGAAGAATCTGATCTGGCACGTCGGCGTCAAGTCCGATTATCGGCGCACCTTCTGGCACCTGGCTCGGCCGTTAATCGCCGAGAGGAGAATCGAGGACATGCTCCACATCGGTCTCGTTGCCCATCATCTGATCGGCTATACACGCGA
>JAJXWE010000214.1 GCA_021781775.1 Pseudomonadota bacterium
GCCGCGCGGCCGGTGTGGTGCTGGCGAGTGGCGAGGAGATTCGTGCCCGGGTCGTTGTGTCGAACCTCGATGTGCGCCGCACGTTTCTCGAGTCGATGGATCCTGCAGATCTGCCCGAAGAGTTTGTCGACCAGGTGCGCAAGTTCAAGATCCGCGGTTCCTCGGGTAAACTCAACATCGCCCTCGACGGTCTGCCGCGCTTCCCCGCCATCCCGGCCGGCTCGCCGTGCACGCGCGGCGACATGCACATTACCGACACCATCGAGATGCTCGAGCGGGCGTACGACGACTGGAAGGACGGACGCTGGTCGCAGCGGCCGTACGTCGACATGCTGATCCCGACGCAGGTCGATCCGACCATGGCGCCGCCGGGCAAGCACTACATGTCGGTGTTCGTGCAGTACTGTCCCTACGAGCTCGCCGCCGGACCATGGACGGAGGAGCGGCGCGCGGGCTTCGGCAGGACCGTCATCGATGCCATCGCCGAGCACAGTCCGAACTTCAAGGAGCTGATCCTGCACGCCGAGATCCGCACACCCTGGGAGCTCGAGCAGGAAGTGGGGCTCACCGAAGGCAACATCTTCCAGGGCGAGCTGACGTTCGACCAGCTGCTGTTCAATCGGCCCATCCCGGGCTACGCTCGGTACCGCTCGCCCGTGCGCGGCCTGTACATGTGCGGATCGAGCACCCATCCGGGCGGTGGCGTGATGGGCGCACCGGGTGCGAATGCCGCGAGCGCCATACTCGGAGACCTGCGCCGGTGAGCGACTCGTGCTACGACGCGATCGTCATCGGCGCTGGCCACAACGGGCTGGTCTGCGCGGCGTACCTGGCACACGCCGGAAGATCCGTGCTGGTGCTCGAGGCCGGCGATCACGTCGGAGGCGCGGCGGCGACGCGGGAGTTCGCGCCCGGTTTCCGGGCTTGCCCGGGTGCACACCTGCTGCACCTGATGCCAAAGCAACTCGTCAATGAGCTCGATCTCGTCCGCCACGGGCTGACCATGGCCGCCGAGCACATGCCCACCTATGCGTTGGCGCCGGGCGGCGCGGCGCTGAGCATCGAGGCGGCTGCTGCGGGAGCTGCCGATGGACTCGGCGCAGCCGATGCGCAGGCGCTGCCGGAGTTCCTCGGGCGCATGAGGCGGCTCGCCGCCGCCCTGCAGCCGCTGCTCGAGACGGTTCCGCCGCGACTAGGTGGCGGTGACTGGCGCGACCGGCTGGGGCTGCTGCGCCTCGGGGTCGGGGTGCGGCTACTCGGCCGGCGCGACCTGCGTGAGCTGCTGCGGATCGCGGGCATGTGCGTTCACGATCTGCTCAACGAGCACTTCCGCAGTCCCGTGCTCAAGGGCGCCCTCGCGTTCGATGCGGTGCTGGGGACCAATTACGGCCCACGCTCGCCGGGTACGGTGTTCACGCTGCTGTACCGGATGGCCGCCGAGAGCGTCGCCGGCGGTGGGCTCGCGCAGCCTTCGGGCGGTCTTGGCGCGCTCTGCGAGGCGATCGAGAGCGCCGCGAGCGCCTCGGGCGCGACGGTGCGCACGGCAGCTCCGGTGGCGCGGATCATGGTGGCCAACGATCGCGCGGTCGGGGTGCAGCTCGACTCGGGCGAGCAGATCGAGGCGGACTGCGTGATCTCGAGCGCCGATCCGGGCACGACTTTCCTGCAGCTGCTCGGTCCGGAGCATCTGGATGCGGGATTCGTGCGCCGCGTCGCGCACCTGCGCACCCAGGGAATGACCGCGAAGTTCCACGCGGCGCTCGAGAGAGCGCCGCGGTTCATCGGCGTGGACGGCGTGCCACGCGGACGGCTCGTGATCGCGCCGTCGGCCGAAGCGATCGAGCGGGCCTTCAACCATGCTAAATATGGCGAATTCTCCGCGAGCCCGGTGCTGGAAGTCATCGTGCCGACGAGCAGCGACCGCGAACTCGCGCCGCCCGGCAAGCATGTGCTCTCGGCCATCGTGCAGTACGCGCCCTATCGCCTGCGGGGTGGCTGGGACGGGCAGCGCGAGCGCTTCGGGGAGCTGATCCTCGCGACGCTGGAGCGGCACGCACCGGGGCTGCGCGCCGCCGTCAGTGCCACCGAGCTGCTCACCCCGCGCGACCTGGAGGTACAGCTGCGCATCAGCGGTGGGAGCTGGCATCACGTGGAGCTTGCGCTCGATCAGTTTCTCATGATGCGCCCGGTGGTCGGCGCCGCCCAATATTGCTCGCCGCTGCCGGGACTGTTCCTGTGCGGGGCCGGCTGTCACCCGGGCGGGGGCGTGATGGGACTGGCCGGGCGCAACGCTGCGCGGCAGGTGCTGAGGGAGGCCCGCTGAGATGCTGCATCAGAGCGAACCGCATTTCCGCCAGCCGCTGCTGCGCACTCCGTTCCACGAGCGGATGCGCGCCTTCAGTCAGATCGACAGCTTCATCCCGTGGTCCGGATACAGCACGGTCGATGTCTTCACGACGATGGAACAGGAGTATTTCGCGATCCGCAACGGCGCCTCGGTCTACGACCTGACACCCATGGTCAAATACCGGATCGCCGGAACCGATGCGACGCGCTATCTCGACCGCCTGGTCACGCGGTCAATCGGTAAGATGCCTACGGGCCGGGTGGCCTACGTGGTTTGGTGCGACGATGACGGCAAGTTGATCGACGACGGTACCGTTTTCCGCTTCGCACCGACCGAGTATCGGTTATGCACGGCCGAGCATCAGCTCGACTGGCTGCTCGACTCGAGCGTCGGTTTCGACGTGCACGTCGAGGAAGTCACCGCCGGGACCGCGGCACTGGCGCTGCAGGGGCCGTGTTCGTGCTGGGTACTGCGCGCGCTTGGGCTGCAGGGCGTCGAGGCGCTCGCACCGTTCGGGTTCCGGTCGTTCACGCTCGGGTCGATGTCGCTGATGGTCTCGCGCACTGGATTCACCGGCGATCTGGGCTACGAGTTGTGGGTCGAGCCGGCGCACGCCGAGCGACTCTGGGACGCGCTGATGGCGGCCGGGCGGGTGCGCGCGATCCGCCCGATCGGCTCGCGCGCACTGAATATCGCGCGGCTCGAGGCGGGATTCCTGCTGCCGAACGTCGACTTCGTGTCGAGCGCGCGCACCCTGCGCAGCGGCACGGCCCGCTCGCCGTTCGAGCTCGGTCTCGAGTGGCTCATCGATTTCGGGAAGGGGCATTTCACCGGCCGTCGGGCGCTGCTGCGCGAGAAGCAGCGCGGTCCGCTGCGGCGGCTCGCCGGTCTCGATGTGGCTGGCAACAAGCCGGCGCAGAACGCGCTGCTCTATGCCGACGGCAAGGGGCGGCGCCAGATCGGCAGCGTGACCTCGGCGACGTGGTCGCCCACATGCAAGCGCAACATCGCGCTTGCCATGCTCGATACACCCAATTTTGAGACCGGACATCAGGTGTGGGCGGAGATTTACATCAATCGGGAGCTGGTCTGGGAACGCCGGATGGTGCCGGCGCGGGTGGTCGAGCGACCATTTTTCGCCCCGCAACGGCGCCGGTTGACGCCGCCGGCGGATTTCTGAGCGATCCGCTGGACTCAACCGCAGTATGCTCGAGCCTGGATCGATGCGAACTGATGCGGAAAAGCACCACGGGGCGCCATCTTGACGAATAACGGGGTGAAGACGGACAGCGCTCGGCCGTGGTTGGATCCGAGCGCCACGCCGCAGATCGTCATCGACGGGGTGAGCAAGTCGTTCGGCGCGGTCAACGCCGTCGACAACGTCAGTCTGAACATCTACCAGGGCGAGATGTTCGCGCTGGTCGGCTCGTCCGGGTGCGGCAAGACCACGCTGCTACGCACGCTCGCCGGATTCGAGCGCCAGACGAGCGGTCACATCAGCATCGACGGCGTCGAGATGAGCGACGTGCCGCCGCACGAGCGGCCCGTCAACATGATGTTCCAGTCGTACGCGCTGTTCCCGCACATGACCGTGGAGAGCAACGTGGGCTACGGCATCCGCCGCTTCCGCATCGATCGCGCGGAGCGCACGCGGCGCATCGAGCAGGCGCTTGAGATGGTGCAGCTTGCGCATCTGGCGCGGCGCAAGCCGCATCAGCTCTCCGGCGGACAGCGCCAGCGCGTGGCGCTGGCGCGCGCGCTCATCCGTCGACCGAAGGTGCTGCTGCTCGACGAGCCGCTTTCAGCGCTCGATAAGAAGCTGCGCGAGAAGACCCAGTTCGAGCTGATGGACCTGCAGCACGAGGTCGGCATCACGTTCGTCGTGGTCACGCACGATCAGGACGAGGCCATGGCGCTGTCGAGCCGCATTGCCGTGATGGATCGCGGCAAGGTAGTGCAGGTTGGCACGCCCTCGGAGATCTACGAATTCCCTAACAGCCGCTTTGTGGCCGATTTCGTCGGCACGACGAATCTGTTTGAGGGTACGGTGACGGCCGTCGAGACCGGTCTGGTGCGGGTCCAATGCAACGAGACGGGCGGCGAGCTGCTGGTGGATGAC
>JAJXWE010000215.1 GCA_021781775.1 Pseudomonadota bacterium
CGCTGCCGATCCTGCTCGACTCGCGCGGCTGGCAGGCGTTGCTCAAGCAGCGGGTGAGCGCGGCGCGTCTGTTCTGGATCGCCACGGTACGCGAGGCCGTCAATCGGCTGCTGCCGGTGGCCAACATCGGCGGGGATCTGATCGGCATCCGCCTGCTCGCCGCCGGGGGCGTCGATGGCGTTTGGGCCGCCGCCAGCGTTACCGCCGAGCTGCTCTTCACGCTGTTCAGCCAGTATCTGTTCGTGCTCGTCGGCGGAACGTGCCTGCTCAGCTTGATCGGCATGGTCCGCTCCGCGAGCGACGTGCTGATCGGACTGGCCGCGAGCCTGCCGCTGATCGTGCTGTTCGGCGCGCTGCTGCACTCCGGGGCGGTGTTCGAGCGGCTGGAGAAGGTGGCGGTAAAAATGCTCGGCGAGCAGATGCTCAACCTGCTGAACGGCAAATGGACCGCCCTCGATGCCGCGCTGCGCTCACTCATCGTCGACTGGCGGCGCGGCGTACAGACGTTGGCCTGGCAGCTGGCGGGTCTGTTCGCCGGGACACTCGAGACCTGGCTGGCGCTTCGCTGGCTAGGCCGCCCCGTCGGCTTTGAGGCGGCGCTGGTGCTGGAGAGCCTGACGCAGGCCGCCCGCAACTTCATCTTCGTGGTGCCCGCGGGAATCGGTGTGCAGGAAGCGACACTGGTCGGCGTGGGCGGACTGCTCGGCATCAACGCCGACCTGGCCTTGGCGCTGTCGCTGACCAAGCGCATGCGGGAAATTCTCTTCAGCGCGCCGGCGCTGCTATCCTGGTACTGGACTGAGGGAAAAAGGGAATTACATCATGTCCGCGGCTCCGACCGAGTTTGATGCATCACCCCTGCGCGCAGGCTCACCCGAGCACAAACAGCTCCTCGCGCGATTCTTCTTCGAGACACACCTCGAGTACGACCCCGAGCGGATCGCCTGGCCGGAACTGTCCGCCGAGGAGCTGCGGCGCCTCACGGGGCTGCCATTCTGGCAGGAGGCGGTCGCGACCGAGAACGTCACCGCCAACACCGTGACCGCGGCCGCCGTGCTCGAGAGCGACCCGGAACTGCGCCGCGCCATCGCACTGCAGGGCTTCGAGGAACAGCGCCATGCCCGGCTGCTCGCCGCGCTCACTGCGCACTACCGCATTCCGGTCGCGCTGCCCGCCCCCTACCAACCGCGCAACCTGGAGAACGACTTCCTCTTCGCCGGCTTCGGGGAGTGTTTCGACTCGTTCTTCGCCTTCGGGCTGTTCGCGCTTGCGCGCGAATCGGGATTCTTTCCCACCGCGCTGGTGGCGATGTTCGATCCGGTGATGGAAGAGGAAGTGCGTCACATCCTGTTCTTCGTCAACTGGGTGACTGCGCGCCGCGTGGCGCTGCCCTGGTGGAAACGCCCGGTGTTTCGTCTGCGCTGCGGATGGATCATCCTCAAGCAGATCGCCGCGCGGGTTAGGACAGCCCGCAGCCTCGGCGGCGAGCCACCCGCCTCCGGGGAGAACTTCACGCTCACCGCGCACCAGGACATCGCCGCCCCCGTGACGCTGCATGGACTGCTCGCCCAGTGCCTGGCCGAGAACGACCGCCGCATGGCCCGCTATGACGCGCGGCTGCTGCGGCCGCGGCTGGTGCCGGACATCGCCCGCGTCCTGTACCGCATCCTGCCGGCAAGCCTCTGAGACCCGCTCACGGCTGGCGTGGCCGCCCCTCCCGGGCCGCGCCGGTGGCGCGAACCCGCGCGCTCACTCTGCGCCGCCGCGGCGGGTGATGAGTCCACGTCCCGGGTCGTACCCGACGATCGCCAGGGTCATGAACACGACCAGCGATCCCCCGACCACCGCGAATGCAAGGGGATTGAACTTGCCGTAGAGGGCAAAGCGGATCAGCTCCACCGCATCGGTGAACGGGTTGGCCTTGCAGATGTAGTAGAGCCGCTCGTTGGCCTGCCGCACCGTCCAGAGCGGATACAGCGCCGAGGAGGCGAAGAACATCGGGAAGATCACGAAGTTCATGACGCCGGCGAAGTTCTCCAGCTGGCGGATCACCGAGGAGAGAAACAGACCGAGCGAGCTCAGCATCAGTCCGGCGAGGATCAGGGCCGGCAGCACGGTGAGGTATCCCATGTGCGGCGGATGGATCCCCCAGAAATAGCCGATGGCCAGAAACACATAGGCCTGCAGGACCGAGACGATGACCGCGGCGATCAGCTTGGACGTCAGCAGATACCAGCGCGGCAGCGGGCTCACCAGCAACGTGCGCATGCTGCCGGTCTCGCGGTCCCAGACCATCGACAGCGAGCTCTGCATGCCCTGGAACATCAGGATCATGCCGATCAGGCCCGGAGCGATGTACACCTGGTAGGGAATGTACGTCTGGTACGGCGGTATGATCGACACGCCGAGCACGAAGCGAAAGCCGGTGGCGAAGATCAACAGCCAGACCAGCGGGCGCACCAGGGCAGCCAGGAAACGGCCGCGTTGATTGAGGAAGCGCAGCGCCTCACGCCAGACGATGCCACGCAGACAGCGGTAATAGTGAACGGGCCTCATGCGTCGCGCTCGCCGGTCAGGTTGTCGAACGCCTCGCGCATCGAGGAAGCGTTCGCCCCGCGGATCACCTCGGGCACCGGCCCCTCGGCGAGAATCCGGCCCTGGTGCAGCACGATCACGCGCGCGTCTGCATCGACCTCGTCGATCAGGTGAGTGGCCCACAGCACGGCCAGCCCCTCCTCGCGGGCCAGCATGCGCACGTGATCGAGCAGGAACTGCCGGCTCGCCAC
This sequence comes from Pseudomonadota bacterium, assembly GCA_021781775.1. Taxonomy (GTDB): domain Bacteria; phylum Pseudomonadota; class Gammaproteobacteria; order Steroidobacterales; family Steroidobacteraceae; genus 13-2-20CM-66-19. Next base: position 2,787 of record JAJXWE010000215.1, read on the forward strand.
GTCGAGTCCCACCGTCGGCTCATCGAGCAGCAGCAGCCGCGGCTGGTGGATGAGGGCGCGCGCAATCTCGACGCGGCGCCGCTGTCCGCCGCTCAGCGTGCGCGCGCGCTCGCGCATCCGCTCCGTCAGGCCGACGCGTTCAATCTCGCGCCGCATGCGGCTCGCGGCCTCGCGTCGTGGCAGGCCGTGCAGCGCGGCGTGGTAGTAGAGGTTCTGCGCCACCGACAGCTCCAGATCGAGGGTCGCAAGCTGGAATACGACGCCGAGTCGGGCGAGCGCCTCGGAGGGCTTGTGCTTGATTTCCCAGCCGAAGATGCGGATCGAACCACCGCGGTGGTTGTACAGGCGGGTGATCAGCGAGAACAGCGTCGTCTTGCCCGCACCATTCAGGCCGAGCAGCATCGTGCGGTCGCCGCGGTTGAGTTGAAAGGACACGTTGCGCAGGGCCTGCCGCTCGCCGAACGCGTGGCTCAGTCCCTCGACGACCAGCGGTGGCGCCTCAGCGGGCGAGCCGTCCGTCCGTGCGGCCCCGGTGTCTGTTTTGACGTCCAACATCGCGCTTCACCGCCTCACGGCTGCTGCCGCCTGATCGAGCGCTCGCCCCGCGGCGCAGCCCCGGGCGGGCAACCGTCCCGCGCTGCAGCCCCGCGCAGGCGGGCAATATGCCACAAGCGGCACGTCGGTACAGCCCGATCCGTCGCACGTGTCATCGTGACTCCTGAGCGTTCGCGGCCGCACTCGCCGTCTCCGGCAGCGCCGCCCCGGCGGCGCCGATCAACTCCCGGTGCTGGCGGAGCACGTCATCGCGCAGTGATTCGATCTCGGCGCTGTGGCGGTGCTCGCGTCCCAGGCTCACCGGAACGTGGGCCACCACGTGTCCCGGAGGCGCCGACAGCAGCACCAATCGGTCGGCGAGCACCAGCGCCTCGCGCAGGTCGTGCGTGACGAACAACACCGTCGTCGGCCGTGCCTGCCACAGCTTGAGCAGCAGCTCGCGCAGCTGCTCCACGGCATCGTGATCCAGTGAGACGAACGGTTCGTCCATCAGCAGCAGATCCGGCTCGATCGCGAAGGCGCGGGCAATGGCGACGCGGCGGCGCATGCCGACGGACAGCTGCGCCGGGTAAAGCTCGCGCGCCTCGGCAAGACCGACCGCCTTGAGCATGTCCGTCACCAGCGGCTCGGTACGGTGCGGCGGCAAGACCAGTTCGATGTTCTCGCCAACCGTGCGCCACGGCAGTAGTCGCGGCTCCTGGAAGACATACCCGATCCGCGCCGCGGCGCCGTCGGGACGCCGCGCCCGCTGCACTTCCCCGTCGAAGTCCCGGTCGAGTCCGGCCACGATGTTCAGAAAGGTCGTCTTGCCGCAGCCCGAGGGGCCGACGAGCGCCACGATCTCCCCGGGCTCGATGCGCAGCGACAGCCCGGCGAGGGCCACGTGCGGCTGCGCGCCGCGCGCGCGCACGTAGCGCTTGTGGCGGATATTCGCGAGCAGTGCCGGCGTCACGGACGCCATCGCGCGGCGCGCCGCTCCAGCGGCTGGAAGATCGCCCACTCGATCGACTGGATGACCGCGATGAAAGCGATGGTGTAGGCGAGAATCCGCGTCACGTCGAACTGCTGGAAGTACAGCTGAATCTCGAAGCCGACGCCGTTGCTGCGCCCGAGCAGCTCG
>JAJXWE010000216.1 GCA_021781775.1 Pseudomonadota bacterium
GAGCTCGAGCCGGCGAGCGCCGCGCCGCTCGAGCGGCTGCAAGCGCTGCTGGGCGGCGTGCCGGCGGCGCGTCTGTTCGACGAGACGATCAAGTTGTTTCTCACCGGGCACGGGGCGCGGAGTCTGCCGGCGCTGCGCCGGCGCGGACTGCTCGGGCAGCTGCTGCCGAACGTGGAGTCCTATCTGGCCGGCCATCCCGGTGGCCTGGTCGAGCGGCTGCTCATGAAAGGCCTCGAGAACACCGATGAGCGCGTCATCGCTGGCCGCTCGGTGACCCCGACGTTCCTGCTGGCGCTGCTGCTTTACGGTCCCATCGCCAGGATCATCGAGTCGATGCCGCCCGCGCGCTGGCACGAGCTCGATGCCATCCTCGACGCGTGCGACCAGGCGGTGCGCGATGCGCACCGGCACATCAGCATCCCGAAGCGATTTTCGCTCGGCCTGCGCGAGATGTTCGCGCTTCAACCCCGCCTGGAGCACCCGCGGGGCCGTCGGGCGCTGCGGCTGCTCACCCATCCGCGCTTCCGAGCCGGGTACGACCTGCTGCTGCTGCGCGCCGAGCTCGGGCTGGCCTCCGCCGAGCGCGCGCAGTGGTGGACCCAGGTGCAGGAAGCCAGCACCGAGGAGCAGGGCCGCATGGCCGATGCGCTCGCCGGTCCGGCGGAGCGTCCGACCGGGCCGAAAGGCCGCCGGCGCCGCCGCGGCGGACGGCGCCGCGCCGCTGGCGGCGCCTGAGCGGTTCAGGCCGATGCAGCGCTGGCAGCCGGCCTACATCGGCCTGGGCAGCAACCTCGACGACCCGTCCGGCCAGGTGCGCGCCGCCTGGGAGCGGCTCACCGAACTGCCCGCGACGCGGGCCATCCTGCGCTCGCCGCTGTACCGCTCGCGACCCTTCGGGCCGGTGCCCCAGCCCGATTTCGTCAATGCCGTCGCGGGGCTTTTGACCCGGCTTGCCCCCGAGGCGCTGCTCGCCGAGCTGCAGGCGCTCGAGGCATCGCTCGGCCGGCATCGCGAGGGACCTCGCTGGGGACCGCGGCGGATCGACCTGGATCTGCTGATCCAGGGTCGCGAGCGGCGCGAGGGCCCCGGGCTCACCCTGCCGCACGCCGGGATAGTGGAGCGCAATTTCGTTCTGTATCCTCTGGCGGATATCGCCCCGGACCTCGACGTCCCTGGGCTCGGCCGGGTGGGCGAGCTCAAGGCCCGGCTCGCGCCGGAGGGGTTGTGGCGAATCGAACCCGAACCATGACGCCGGATGGCCGCCGCACGTGAATTCATGACAGGCGCAGAGCACCAGTTCATCGTGGTCGAAGGGCCGATCGGAGTCGGCAAGAGCAGTCTTGCGCGGCTGCTCGCCAAGAGCCTCGCGGCGCAGCCGGTGCTGGAGGACGCTCCCGCCAATCCCTTCCTCGAGCGCTTCTACCGCAACCCGCGCGCCGGAGCGCTGCCGACGCAGCTGCATTTCCTGTTCCAGCGCTGGCAGCAGCTCTCGGGACTGAACCAACAGGACCTGTTCGCCGCGGTGCGCGTGGCGGACTACCTCTGGGAGAAGGATCGGCTGTTCGCCCGCGTGACGCTCGATGACGCCGAGTTCGCCCTGTACGAGCAGGTGAGCAGCCGCCTCGACGTGCAGCCGCCCAAGCCCGATCTGGTGGTCTATCTGCAGGCGCCCGTGGACGTGCTGCTCGAGCGCATCGCACGGCGCGCCATCGGCTACGAGCAGCACATCGAGCGGGAGTACCTGGTGCGGCTGAACGAGGCCTACGCGCGTTTCTTCCACGAGTACGAGGCCGCGCCGCTGCTGATCGTCAACGCCGCGGCGATCGACCCGGTCAACAGCCCGGCCGACTACGAGGAGTTGTTCGCCGCGATCCGCCGCATGAAACGCGGCCGGCTGTACTACAACCCGATGGGCGCGCGGGCGATTTAGTAAGCTACCGGCATGTACACGCACCTGCAGCTGCGCGATTCGGACCGCCAGCCCGTCACGCTCGGGACACTTGCGCGCATGAAGGCGCACGGCGAGAAGATCGCGAGCCTGACGTGCTATGACGCCAGCTTCGCGGTCCTGCTCGATGCGGCCGACGTCGACGTCGTGCTGGTGGGGGATTCCCTCGGCATGGTCATTCAGGGGCGCGACACCACCGTGCCGGTGACCATGGATCAGATGGTCTATCACAGCGCGGCGGTCGCCCGCGGCCTGCACCGCCCGTTTCTCATCGCCGACCTGCCCTTCATGAGCTATCCGACCAAAGAGCGCGCGCTCGAGAACGCCGTGCGGCTGATGCAGGAGGGCGGCGCGAAGATGGTCAAGCTCGAAAGTGGCGGCGGACAGGTTGAGATCGTGGAGTTCCTTACGGGCCACGACATTGCCGTGTGCGCGCACCTGGGGCTGCGGCCGCAGTCGGTGCACAAGACCGGCGGATTCCGCGTCCAGGGCCGCGAGGACGATGCGGCCGCGCGCATGCTCGAGGACGCCAAGCGGCTCGAGGCCGCCGGCGCCGATGTGGTGCTGCTCGAGTGCATCCCCTCGGCGCTCGGCAAGACCATCACCGATGCGCTCGCCGTGCCGGTGATCGGCATCGGCGCCGGGCCGGACACCGACGGGCAGATCCTCGTGCTGTACGACATTCTCGACATCACCACCGGGCGCAAGCCCCGGTTCGTGCGCAATTTCATGGCCGGTGCCGGGGACAATCTCCAGGCCGTCAAGAGTTATGTCGAGGCCGTGCGCACGCGCGCCTATCCGGGCCCCGAGCATTGCTTCTGAAGGTCATGCGCCGCGCCACGAGCATCGCCGAGGTGCGTGCCGCCGTGCGCGACTGGCGCCGCGGCGGCGAGCGCGTCGTGTTCGTGCCCACCATGGGCAACCTGCACGCCGGACACATGAGTCTGCTTGAGGCGGCGCGCGCGCACGGGGAGCGCTTCATCGCCAGCATTTTCGTCAATCCCATGCAGTTCGGGCCGAACGAGGACTTCGCCCACTATCCGCGCACGCCGGAGCGCGACGCGCACATGCTGCGCGATGCCGGCTGCGATCTGATGTTCTCCCCGGACGTGGCTGAGATGTATCCGCGCGGCGCCGAGGACAGCACCCGCCTCGAGGTCCCGGGACTCTCGGACATCCTCTGCGGGGAGTTTCGCCCGGGGCATTTTCAGGGCGTCGCCACGGTGGTGTGCAAGCTGCTGCACATCGTCGAGCCCGACGCAGCCGTGTTCGGCGAGAAGGACTTCCAGCAGCTGACCGTCATCCGCCGCCTGGTCACCGACCTGTGCATGCCGGTGCACATCATCGCCGCGCCCACGGTGCGCGATGCCGACGGACTTGCCATGAGCTCGCGCAACCAGTACCTCAGCGCCGCCGAGCGCGCGCGCGCGCCGGCGCTGCAGCGCGCACTGGCGGCGGCGGCCAGGCGTCTGGCCGGCGGCGAGCGGGACTACGCCGCCATCGAGCGTGACGGGCTGCGTACCCTCGAGGCCGAGGGCTTCCGGCCCGATTATTTCGCCATCAAGTGCGCCGAGGAACTGGCCCCGCCGGGCCCGGACAGCCACCATCTGGTGGTGCTCACGGCGGCGCATCTCGGCAAGGCGCGCCTCATCGACAACGTCCAGGTCAGGGTGTGACTCCAGCCGCGTGGCGCGCGAGCGCCCAGTCGATGTGCTCGCGCACCAGGGGCGAGGCGTGCTCGCGCTGGCGGCGCAGGGCTGCGCTCACCGAGGGATCTGACGGGGCGTTGCCGAGCGCCACGGCGATGTTGCGCGACCAGCGCTCGTAGCCGATGCGGTAGATGGCCGAGCCGCGCATGCGGTCGTTGAACTCCGTCTCGCTCCAGGCCGCCAGCGCCGTCAGGCGCGCGGCGTCGAGTCCGTGGCGCACCTTGAAGTCCGGATGCGTCGCAGCGCGCGCGAACTTGTTCCAGGGGCAGACCAGCTGGCAGTCGTCGCAGCCGTAGATCCGGTTACCGATCGCCGTGCGCAGCTCGAGCGGAATGGCTCCGTCGAGCTCGATGGTCAGGTAGGAGATGCAGCGGCGCGCATCCAGCCGATAGGGCGCGACGATCGCTTCCGTCGGGCAGACGCGGATGCACTCCGAGCACGTGCCGCAGTGGGCGCTCGCCGGCGCGTCGAGCGGCAGCGGCAGATCAGTCAGCATCTCCCCAAGAAAGAACCACGAGCCCGCCTCGCGCGCGATCAGGTTGGTATGCTTGCCGATCCAGCCCAGTCCGCCATTGCGGGCGAGCGCCTTCTCCAGCACCGGGGCGCTGTCGACGCAGACGCGGTAGCCGAAGCTGCCGATCCGCGCGGCCAATTCGCGTGCCAGGCGCGCGAGCGCGGTGCGCATGATCTTGTGGTAGTCGCGGCCGAGGGCGTAGCGGGACACGTAGCCGATCGCCGGATCGGCGAGCACCGCCTCGGCGGGGTGTGCTTCGGCCGGCCAGTAGTCCATGCGCACGCTGAG